>JAAYEX010000084.1 GCA_012728535.1 Clostridiaceae bacterium
ACCCATGCGTGAAGTCATTGGTGGCGGAAAAGCGATCATTCCTTCTGCCAAAAAAGCCGGTGGTCCGGGCACATGCTTAGATGTTCCCCTGCATTATAAGGATGCAGCTTTTGTCAGAACCCACTATGACGCCATGGAAGTAAGGGTTCACGATGCTCCCCATGCTGATGAGATCGTTGTAACTTTAGCTTTCACAGATGGTGGCAGACCACATCCGAGAATCGGTGGTTTAGTAATTAGTGAAGTGGCCGGTGAAGACGGCCTTAGATAGAAGTACCGGCTTCTGAGCGGAGCCTATGGAGAGGATGTGAATAGATGAAAATTGGTTTCATTGGTGTCGGCGCCATGGGTGCCCCCATGGCTAAAAACCTGCTTAAGAGCGATTACGTAGTTTATGTTAACGATTTGGATGCGGAGAAAGTCGTTGAACTGGAGAAACTTGGCGCGATTGCCTGTGAAACAGCTGCCGATGTGGCAAAAGAGTCAGACCTGATTATTACTTCGCTGCCAAATGCCGCGATAGTAGAAGCCGTGATGACTGGCGATAACGGTCTGTTCACACATTGTAAGCCCGGTACCGTTGTTATGGACATGAGCAGTGTCGCCCCACATTCTTCGCAAAAAATGGCGGGCATAGCTGCTGAGTATCAGCTGGGCTATGTTGATGCTCCGGTCAGCGGTGGTGTCAAAGGAGCCGAAGAAGGCACTCTGACCATTATGGTAGGTGCAGAACAGGATGTTTTTGACAAGATAAAGCCTGTTTTAGAAACACTGGGCAAAAACATTATCCATGTTGGAAATGTAGGTGCCGGCGATGCGATTAAGATCGTTAACAATCTTTTGCTGGGTTGCAACATGGCAGCCTTGGCTGAAGCTCTGGTCCTGGGTGCCCAGTTAGGGCTAAATCCTGAAACCGTCTTGCAGGTTGTAGGTGTAAGCTCGGGCAAGAGCTATGCTTTTGATGCTAAATTCAAGTCATTTATCCTGGCAGGCAAATTTGACGGTGGTTTTTCCATAGATCTTCAGCATAAGGACCTGGGTCTGGCGCTCGCTGCGGGAGACGATGTTTCTGCGCAATTGCCTATGACGCAGACAGCATCTAAAGTCTTTGAAATGGCTCAGGCCAAAGGACTTAATCGCCAGGATATTTCAGCAATAATAAAAGTATGGGAGGATTTGGCCGGCGTCGAAGTGAGACTGCCGTCAGATACAGATGACAAGTAAGTCACGGGAGGTTAATAGATATGAAGAAATTTGACTATAGTGCGCCAGCGACAGTTGATGAAGCCCTGAAGCTCCTTAATGAGTACAGGGATCGTGCGGCTGTTCTTGCTGGAGGCACTGACCTTGTTATAGCGCTTCACGAACGCGAGCATGATACTGATTGCATTGTAGACATCAGCAAGCTAAGTGATCTGCGCTATATCGAAGTGGATGACGGTATTGTAAGAGTCGGACCGTTAAGCAGTTTTACTGATCTTGAGAATAGTGAGTATATACGGGGCAATGTCCGTTCCCTGTATGAGGCTGCATATACTCTCGGCTCACCTCAGATCAGAAACTTAGGAACTATCGGCGGCAATCTGATTAATGCCTCAGTGGCAGGAGACTCAATTACCGCTTTTATGGCTCTGGATTCAACACTCGTATTTAAAAGCGAGAGCGGCCGGCGTGAAGTAAAGTTGGTGGATTACTACACTGATGAGAACAAAATCAGAAGTGATGAGCTTCTCACCGAAGTATACTTCGATGCACCGGGCGAGAACAGTGCCACAACTTATGTGAAACTGGGCAAAAGAAATGCTCTGGTAATTGTAGTCCTGGGGCTGGGTCTGCTTTTGGAACGCGATGAAGAAAATGTCTGCACTAAGGCTCAGGTGGTTATCGGGGCAGTTTCCAGATTCCCTGTGCGAGTGGCTTCAATAGAAGAGTATTTGCTCGGCAAGACAATTTCCTGGGAAACCTTTGCCCCATGTGCTGAGATGCTGTCAGAAGTAGTTCAGGAGCTTATTCCCACACGTGCTTCACTCCCCTACAAAAAAGAGAGTGTTAAAGGTGTTTCAAACAAGGCGTTCAGGAATATTCTTGAGAGCTTCGGCATTGATTCAAAGGAGGAGAAGCTTGTATGAGAAAAATTACGATCTCATTCACATTAAATGATCAGGAAGTCAGTGTAGAAACTTATCCGAACAAGCGTCTGGTTGACTTGCTGAGAGAAGACCTCGGCTGCTTAAGCGTCAAGGAAGGTTGCGCCGAAGGAGAATGTGGTGCCTGCACCATAATCAGAAATTCAGAAGCTGTTACTTCCTGTACCATGCTGGCCGGTCAGGTTCAGGGGGATGAAATTATCACACTTGAAGGCTTAATGAAAAACGGCGAATTGTGCACCCTGCAACAGACCTTTCTGGAGTCCGGAGCTGTCCAGTGCGGATACTGCACTCCGGGTATGATTTTATCAGCCAAGGCTTTATTGATGAAAAACCCCGATCCCGGCATGGAAGAAATTCAGCGGGCACTTTCAGGCAATTTATGCCGCTGCACAGGCTATACAAAGATTTTCGATGCTGTTCAGATGGCCGCAGAACGTGATGCAGAGGAAAGGAGCTGAGTATGAGTAAAAAAGATTTACTTAGTTTAAGCCAGCAGGTTATTGAGACCGAAACCAAGGAGGTCGAACAGCAGGATTCTTCTATTATTGGTAAGAGTTTTGTTAAGAAAGACTCTCTGGTAAAGGTCACAGGAGAAGCCAGATTTGCATCAGACTACAAATTTGACGGCATGCTTTATGGCGGTGTCTTCCGCAGTACTGTCCCGCATGCCACAATTAAGAGTCTGGATTTATCTAAAGCAAAAGCACATCCGGGTGTTGCCTGTGTGCTGACATATGAAGATATACCGGGTATCAACCGGACCGGCATTATCATTAAGGATGAGCCCTGTCTGGTCGATGACAAGGTGCGCCGTATCGGTGACGCAATTGCAATTCTCGCAGCGGATACCGAAGAGCATCTTGCTGAGGCTCTTGAGCTGATAGAAATTGAGTACGAGCTGATAGAACCGGTCTTTTCAGTAGAACATGCTTTGGAGGCAGACTCCCCCAAGGTTCATGGCACTACAAACATCCACGGAGAAAAACACTTGTTTACCGGTGATGTTGAAGCTGCTTTTAAGGAGTGTGATGTTATTGTCGAAAATACTTATCGCAGCTCCTTGATTACTCACATGTTTATAGAGCCTGAAGCCGGCATTTCCCGTTATGAAGATAACATTCTGACAGTCTACTGCACGACTCAGAACCCGCACTATGACAGAGATGATGTTGCCAGAGTGATGGGTCTTCCGAGAAATGCAGTAAGAGTTGTTCAGACTACGACAGGTGGTGGTTTTGGCGGTAAACTTGATCTTTCAGTTCAATGTCACCTTGCGCTTTTGACCTACTATACGAAGAAACCGGTCAGAATGGTTCGGAGCAGAACAGAGTCTACGGTGGTATCCGCCAAACGACATCCGTTGGTGATGAAGGCGAAAACAGGCGCTACCAAAGATGGGCGCGTATTGGCCACAGAAGTTTATATAACCGGCGACACAGGAGCCTATGCTTCATATGGTCCGGCAGTTATTACAAGATCAGTTGTTCATGCTACAGGCCCATACTACATTCCGAATGTCAAAGTTGATGCCGTATTTGTTTATACAAACAACCCGATGAGTGGTGCATTCAGAGGCTTTGGCTGTCCGCAGATCTCGATTTGCCATGAAGGGCAGATGAATGCTCTGGCAAAAGCGCTGAATATGGATCCTGTTGAACTTCGCATACTTAATGCGCATGAAGTAGGTTCTCGCATCGCAACGGGACAAGTTCTTGACCAAAGTGTCGGATTCAAGGAAACTCTCATTCAGGCTGATGCAAAGGCGAGAGAAATGTTATCGAGCTACGGCAAATCCATACGCTATGAATTCGAAGGTGATGTTAGCGGAGATAAGGATGATGCACAGGATATGGAGGGTTCAGTATGATAAAAAGAGGAACAGGCGTTGGCAGCATGTGGTATGGCGTCGGTAATACCGGACTGCCTAACCCGGCTGCAGCTTTTATAGAAGTCCTGGGAGATACTTCCGTAAACCTAATGATAGGAGCGGCTGATATCGGACAGGGATCGACAACTGTTATGGCTCAAATAGCAGCGGAAGAGCTGGGTCTGAGATATGAAGACATTCACGTAACCTCCGGAGATACGATGGTAACCCCGGAAGGTGGTGCAACTTCTGCATCTCGCCAGACTTTTATTACCGGCAATGCTACGCGTAATGCTGCAAAACAGGCCAAAGGAACATTAGCTCTTACCGCTTCTGAATTCCTCGGGACGGATATCTCCGACCTCGTTTTCAAAGACCGTGAGATTTATAGCAGCAGCGATCCGGAAAAGAGAATGACTTACCCGGAGCTGATGGCAGAAATGGGTAGACAGGGACGTCTGGCAGTTGGAGCAGGCTACTACAATCCCAAGACCACTTATCTGCATCCGGAAACTATGGCCGGCATACCCTACGAACTTTATGCTTACGCGACGACGATCGCAGAAGTTGAAGTTGATACTTCTACCGGCAGAGTTGATGTTATAAAAGTCGTATCTGCACATGACGTCGGCAAGGCCATTAACTTAAGCAACGTTGAAGGCCAGATAGAAGGCGGCGTCGTAATGGGCCAGGGTATGGTGCTGTTTGAGGAAATGGATGTGGACAAGGGATTTATCCGCAATCCAACTTTCTCGAAGTATCTCATCCCCACAGCCATGGATGTGCCTGAGATTTATCCTATTGCTGTGGAAAGTGAAGGAGATGCAGGGCCGTTCGGTGCCAAGGGTGTCGGAGAACCTGCTTTGATCGCCAGCATCCCGGCTATAACAGCAGCAGTGGAAGATGCTATAGGAGTAAGCTTCACTAAGCTTCCAATTACTCCGACCGATGTCCTCAGAGAGCTTGCCAAGAAGAAGGAAGAGGAAAGTTAACCATGTTTTTCGTTGTTGGGGCGGAAGCTCCAATGATGTAAAAGGCTACAGGAGACTAGCTGATAGCACAATAAGCACGGTGGAAGCCTCAAAGAGGATTTCCCCACAACATTATTGTAGAGGAGAGTACTAGAAAATGTCAGAAAACAAAGCAGAAAAAAAGAAAGATCCGGGTCCGGAGAAAGAATTGACGGGCGTTCGTGCTTTTTTGAAAAAGCAGGACATTAATCCAACCTGGCAAAGACTGGGTATTGAAGCCCTGGGCGGAATGGCGCACGGTCTGTTTGCGTCACTGCTTATCGGCACAATCATCAATACCCTGGGCAACCTGCTCGGCATACCTTATCTCAATGAGATAGGTGCCTTTGCTACAGCAGGTACCGGTGCGGCCATGGCCGTATCCATCGCCTACAACATGAAAGCTCCAACATTTGTGCTGTATTCAACAGTTGCCGTCGGTATGGCGGCAAACTCCCTGGGCGGAGCAGGTGGTCCGCTGGCAGTATATTTCATCACTTTAATTGCAGTATTTGCAGGTAAGCTTGTTTCAAAAGTGACACCTATCGACCTGATTGTTACACCTTTTGTGACAATTTTTGTTGGTGTTTCCGCGGCATTCTTCCTGGCACCCCCGATCGGGAAAGCTGCAGCTGCTATCGGATATGCAGTCATGTGGGCAACGGAACTGCAACCCTTAATCATGGGTATTCTTGTCTCAGGAATCATGGGTATAGCTTTGACCCTGCCAATAAGCTCAGCTGCGCTTGCAGCCTCGCTTGGACTTGTAGGTTTGGCCGGCGGTGCAGCCCACGCAGGATGCGCGGCGCACATGGTCGGCTTTGCAGTTGCTTCTTACAGAGAGAACAAGGTTGGCGGTCTTGCTGCTCAGGGTCTTGGTACCTCAATGCTGCAGGTTCCTAACCTCCTGCAAAAACCCATCCTGTGGATACCTGCGGTAGCTGCTTCAATTGTGAATGGACCTTTGGCAACAATGGTATTCAAGCTCAGACAGAATGGACCTCCCATTTCGTCAGGTATGGGTACTTCAGGTTTAGTAGGTCCTATCGGAATTGTAACCGGATGGTATACTCCTTCAGAGAGAGCTCTGGATTTCGGTGAGGTTGCAAAAGCACCGGGTGTTATGGATTGGGCCGGATTGATCGTTATTAGTGTGGTAATTCCTGCACTGGTAGCCTGGATAGTTTCTGAGATAATGCGCAAGAAGGGTGCGATTACCTTGGGAGACTACAAAATCGACGTATAATCGTTTTTTAAAGAAAAAACAAAGGGCCTGGCTGTCTTGCCCGGCCCTTTGCTGTTTAATTGAATATATTAGCTTAAGTCTAGAGGCCTTATTATGAATTTAATTGAGAAGTATTTAGCAGAGGCAGCCGGTCTTTCTGAAGTGAAAGCAGGTCAGGATATCCGGGCTGAAGTTAGTCTGGTGGCAGCTCACGATGTGACTGCCCCTATTGCTATAGAGCAATTCCGCAAGATAGGAGTTGATTCTGTCTTTGACCCTGACCGGGTGTTTTTTATAATTGATCATATCTTTCCTGCTTCAACAATCAAGGCTCGTGAGAGTTTTTGGATTATGCAGGACTTTGCAAAAGAGTTCGGTACCGCCCTTTATAAAGGCGGTGAGGGAGTAATCCATCAGGTCCTGTACGAGAAACACCGCGCAAAACCGGGAGAACTTGTTGTTATCGCTGACTCACATACCTGCACATGTGGTGGTTATGGAGCAATCGGTATCGGCGTGGGATCTACAGAACTTGCAGCCGCTATGGCCACAGGGCAGCTTGACCTTGAAGTACCGGAGGTAGTTCAGATTTATCTAAAAGGCCAGCTGAAACCCAACGTTTTCGGGAAAGATATGATCTTGTATCTGGGTGAGATTTTCGGCTCGGATTACCTGACAGACAAAGCCTTGCTGATCAGCGGCCCCGGTATTGATTGTTTTTCCGTTGAAGAACGCATGACTGTTTGCAACATGGGCACCGAGCTGGGGAGTATGATTACTCTCTTTGGCAGTCATGAAGCTGATAATGATGTTAAAGAAACAAGAGAGATAGATTTAGATTCTCTCAATCCGAAAATTGCGCGTCCCTTTTCTCCGGTAAATGTCACTGACGTTAAGGATGAGTCAGGCCAGGCCATAACCCAGGTTGTCGTCGGCAGCTGCACTAATGGCCGGCTCAACGACATGGCAGAAGTGGTAAAGCGCTTAGAGGGTAGGAAAGTCCACCCCGATGTTAATATGTTAATTATACCTGCATCAAAACAGGTTTTATCTGATATGGAAGATTTAGGCTGGACCAGAATATTAAGCGATGCGGGCGCTACTGTGCTGAATCCCGGTTGTGGTCCATGCTTTGGTGCGCACCAGGGTTTGGTGAGTGATCAGGATGTGGTTGTTTCAACCACAAATCGCAATTTTCCGGGACGCATGGGCAGTGTGAAGGGTCGGATTTATTTAGCTTCTCCGGCTACTGCTGCAGCCAGCGCTCTAAACGGTAAGATTACCGTTCCTGATGCGCTATAATGATTGGTCGAGAAAGACCGTTTTAGGAGTTTTATATGCATTCAATTAAAGGAAGAATTTTTGTTCTGGGGGATGATGTCGACACAGATCAAATCCTGCCCGGTTACGCTATGGCTGAGCCGTCAGACCGATTGGGTCAGTTTGCCTTAGCCGGAGTGGAAGGTCTTGATTTTGCGGAAAAGATGCAGGCCGGAGACATTATTGTTGCCGGAAGAAATTTTGGATGCGGATCATCCAGAGAGCAGGCTCCATTGGCCTTAAAGCAGTCGGGAGTAGCTTTGATCGTTGCGGTATCTTTTGCCAGGATATTCCGTCGTAATGCAATAAACATAGGTTTGCCGGTATTTTCCGCCGACATTGTCGACTCTGTAAAAAGTGGAGACATTATTGAGGCAGATTTGACCCGAGCAACAATCACCTTGGCTAACGGAGAGATTAAACAATTTGAAGCTATTTCCGAGAATACTTTAAAAACACTGGAGTATGGCGGCCTTATCCCACGCGTGCGTGAGGAGTTAGGTATTAAAAGTGAACAAGAGGATTAGTCATATGCAAGAAAAAACAAAAAAGATTATTAAAGAAGATATTGAAAGTGTAAGAGCTTACGCTGACACTTTTAATGTAACCATGCCGGATTTAGATGACAAGGGTGACGTTATCGGGCTACCCGCCCCGTATCCGCGCGAAGTCAACGGTGTTGTACGTAGCGGTTACAGAATTTATGAATTAGCCCAATTGGCAGAAACCCGTGGTTTTCCGGTGCAAAATCCGATACTTGGCCGCAACACGAGTGAAGAGACTTGGGCTGAATCGCAGGAAATGTATGCTTATGCAGAAAAGTTTGATGAACCTTTGTTCCACTTTGTTCATGCTGAGGCAACACGCCATATTGATCCCTTGAAAGGCAGAGAGCTTATTGAGCAATCCCGGGGCAAGGGAGGGATTACGCCGGTAGGAGAGCGTGAGTTTGTAACGCTGGGTGGCGGGTCTAAACATCCCATGAGAATTAATGCTACGGGGGATACCCCGCATTTATCTATAATTAACGCTTTGATTGCCGGATTTGACGGCACTGATATCGGTCCTGTAATTCACGTTCATTTTGGCGGTCGTGGTATTCATGATTACAAAACAAAGGTTGTAAACAGCTATAAGGCATTGCAAATATGTGCCGAGAATAACATTTTTGTCCAGCTTGACTCCCATAAGCACTTAAACAATATTGGCGGTACGGACGGAATGGCGCTGGCGATGTGCCTTTTGTCTGAGGGACTGGCTGTGCATGCAGGCCTGGCTCCCGAGCTTAGTGCTTTGCAAATGAATATTGCCGGTATAAACCTCTATGCCGACCTTGGCGTAATGCGCGCTTTTAAAGAAAGCATGTGGAGTAAATCTTTGGTGGTGGTTCCCGAAACGTTCCAAAATCCCCCGGAAGACCTGATTGCTGAAGCAGCACATTTCGCACGCATGGCCATTAACGCCAAACTGGGCGGAGCCAGCTTCTATCGCCCCAAAGCGGCAGAATCCGTAGGAATACCCACAGGGGATTCAATGGGTCACGCTATCTGGGGTTCTTACAATGTCTTCAAGAGCGTTTATTCTCTTGACGTTGAATCGGATTCTATTGATCGGAGAAAAGCGGAGATTGTTGATGAGGCTCTGGCCGTTCTGGAAGCAGCTCTTGATCTGGAGCATTTGACAATAGAACAACTTACACCATCCTTCTGGTTGCAATGGGAGGATGAGGAGTTGATCGACCTGATTGTCTCCGCCGGTAAAAGCGGCATTCTCGATGCACAAAGAGCCGGTGGCTGGGATTTGAAACGTCATGTCAAGGTCAACAGAGATCCCGATGGCATTACCCGTTATATAAAGGGATATACGCCACTTGGAGTAGACGCATCCCGTATGGCTGTAAGTGAAGAAAATATTATAGTAGAAGAGGTCAAAGCCCCTACGCGCAAGGAGAAGATTGTCCTGGGCACTGTCGGTGCCGATGCTCATGTGATGGGCATCAACTTAAGCCGTGAAGCTTTCCAACGCGCAGGTTTTGATGTTATCTTCCTGAGAGGAATGAACCTGCCCGAGACTGTTGCGGAAGTTGCAGCAGAAGTCAATGCCGATGCTGTCGGTGTAAGTAATCTTCTGGGGCTTGGTATTGAACTCTTCCCCCGTGTGGGACAGCGCCTCGAGGAATTGGGACTGCGGGACAAAACTGTTGTCTTTGCAGGCGGCCGCATTGCGGAAAAGGAAGAGGAACACCAGGAGTTCGAAGATAAGATCAAAAATGAAGGAACCGCTTTCCTAGGAGTGGATGCTTTCTACGGACCCGGCACCGACCTTGAAAAATCTGTTGCTGAAATAACGGAAGCTATTGAAAAAATAAAGAAATATAAGGAGTCTGACAATGAGTGATATGTTCTCTGTTCCCTGTGTCATCATGCGTGGAGGAACCAGTAAAGGTATATTTATTAAGGAAAACGATCTCCCGGCAGATCAGGAATTACGTGACAAGATCATCCTGGCAATTTTTGGAAGTCCCGATGTTCGCCAGATCGATGGATTGGCAGGGGCGGACCCGCTGACGAGCAAGCTGGCGATAATCGGACCGTCGACACATCCTGAGGCCGACGTTGATTATACTTTCGGCCAGGTCAGCATCAATCAGGAGCTGATTGATTACAGTGGAAACTGTGGAAACATTTCCTCGGCGGTCGGCCCATTTGCTATTGACCAGTCCTTAGTCAGGGCTGTCGAGCCACTTACCACAGTACGCATACACAACACCAATACAGGCAAAATTTTGGTGGCTGAAGTTGAAGTCGAAAATGGAAAGCCCCGCGTAAGCGGTGACTGTAAGATAGATGCTGTACCGGGAACAGCTTCTCCCATACTCATGGACTTTGCAGGTACGGCCGGTTCATCAACAGGCAGCATTCTGCCCAGTGGAAATGTGGTAGACGTCATTGAAAGCAGCCGGGGACCGGTTGAAGTTTCTATCGTCGATGTTGCCAATCCCTGTATTTTCCTCAGGGCTGTCGATATCGATATGAAGGGTACCGAGACGCCTGCAGAGATTGATTCTGATAAAGAGCTACTCGGGCTACTTGAAGAAATCAGAGCTAAATGCTGCGTTCTTATCGGTTTAGCAGAAACCGAGGCTGAAGCCAGTGAGAAAATACCTGCCTTCCCCATGATAGCCTTTGTCGGCCCTGCCCAGGACTATATCGATTTCACTACCGGTAATACCATAAAAGCCGAGCAGGTAGATTTTGTTTCCCGTTTGATGTTCATGCAGGTACTGCACAAGACATACGCAGGAACAGCTACAGCCTGTACAGGTGCAGCAGCGAAAATTGAGGGAAGCATTGTTAATCAGATGATCCCCAATATCAATGAAATCAGCACCATCAGAATAGGTCACCCGGCCGGAGTCCTGCCTGTCGTCGCCGAGATGGAAGACGGTGTTGTTACAAAAGCCGCATTTTACCGTACTGCCCGCAAAATTCTGGAAGGACAGTGCTTTGTAGAGACAGCAAAAGTTTGTGAGTAATAAGAGGACAATGATCGAAGCCCGAAAAGCAAACATTCTCGTTTACGATGTAGGAAGCACCTATACCAAGACGGCTGCCTTTCATCTGGATGGAGATAATTTACAGTATCTTGCCAATGGTCAGTCACCTACAACTCTGTAAGATATCATGATCGGAGTTAATGAAGGGCACAGGCAATTAGAAGAGAAAGGGATCACTGTTGATCCGGCTGCAAAAACCTACGCCACATGCAGCGCAGCAGGTGGTTTGCGCATGGTAGCTCTGGGCTACATGCCTCAGGTTACCGCCAAGGCGGCAAAGGAAGTTGCGATGACTGCGGGAGCCAGGGTCATGGAGGTCATTTCGTCCGATGAGGCTCTGGAATATCTCGCAGAAATACTCCACGAGATTCAGCCTGATATTATTTTACTGGCCGGCGGCACTGATGGCGGCGACCAGACCTCGGCGCTGGAAAACGTCGAGCTGTTAACAAGAATTAAGACAAAAGCCAAAGTGATAATCGCATGTAATATTGAGGTTCAGGCTCAGGCTCAGTTTGAACTTGAATCTCACGGTATCGACTGTGTGCGTGTTCCCAATATCATGCCGATGATCCATGAACTAAATGTCAAGCCTGCGCGTGAAGCCATACATACAGTTTTTATAAAGCAGCTGACAAATGCAAAAGGTTTGGACAAACTCTCTTCCGGCTTGACAGATCCCAAAGTGATTCCTACACCCGGTGCCGTTTTGCTGGCAAGCGAGCTTTTGGCCCGCGGAACCTATGAACAAAAAGGTGTTGACGGTGTACTGTTAATTGATTTGGGAGGGGCTACTACAGATGTCCATTCCGCTCTGCAAAAACTGGAGGAGCTTAAAGCTGAAGAGCGAGGTCTCATTATCAGTAATGATAAACAGTTTTCCTACCGTACTGTGGAAGGTAATCTGGGTATGCGCGTGAGTGCTACAGGGATAGTCGAAACAGTAGGGCCCCGGAGGATTATTGACAAACTCCCGGCAGGAGCTCCCCTTTGTGAGTTGGAAGAAGTTTGGGATTATGCCAGGAAATTGGAAGATGACACCAAGTTGCTTCCGGAATCAGACAAGAAAAGAATGCTGGATGAAGCTTTGGCTTGCTGTGCGATTACGGTGGCTCTCAGGAGGCATGCAGGTCACTTTATTGTGGAGCCCGACCCGGTAATGGGTCTGGCCGCCGGCTCGATCGTGGGCCGCGATTTGCGCATGGTTGAATTTGTTTTGGCGGTCGGAGGAATTTTCACTTATGCCGACTCTGAAGAAAGAGAACGAATCCTGACAGCAGCCTTTGCTGATCCCGGAATCTCTCTTTTACCATTGAATCCGAAATTCTATTATGACGATGATTATATTCTGTACGCTTTGGGGGTTTTGTCTCAACATTTCCCTGATGCAGTCTTTAGTTTTATGAAAAGAAAATTTAGTATTTGAAAGGTGAAAAATGAAAAGATCAACACAACTGAGAAAATTGTTTGAATCTGACGGGATAATCGTAGCGCCGGGAGCACACGATGCATTAACCGCAAAGATTATCGAAAAGACGGGCTTTCCTGCAGTTTATATGACAGGTTACGGGCAGGCAGCCAGCCATTTGGCCAGACCTGACGTAGGTCTGCTGACAATGTCTGAAATGGTGGCAAGGGCTGCAGCAATTGTCGAAGCCGTCGAAATACCCGTGATCGCTGATGCAGACACCGGTTTTGGTAATGCCATCAATGTAATGCGTACTGTCAGGGAATATGAGAAGGCCGGTGTCGCCTGTATTCAGCTGGAAGACCAGCTAATGCCGAAGAAATGCGGTCATATGCTGGGGCGCCAGGTGGTCTCCAAAGAAGAAATGGTCGGCAAGATCAAGGCCGCCGTCGATGCCCGAAGAGATCAGGATTTTATGATTATGGCGCGTACTGATGCCAGAACAGTTCTGGGAATTGAAGAGGCCCTGGAACGTGGCCTGGCCTATCAGGAAGCCGGTGCGGATATCATTTTCATTGAATCGCCGGAAAGTGAAGAAGAGATGAAAATGATTAACGAGACTATCTCAGTCTACACCCTGGCCAACATGGTGGAAGGCGGCAGAACCCCGCTCTTGCTTAATGAGCAATTGGAAAAACTCGGTTTTAATCTGGTGATTTATCCAACAGCGTCGACTTACGTCACTACGAAAGCAATGATGGTTTTGATGGAAAGACTTGCAGAGGAAGGCACCACGGCAAATATGATCTCTGACATGGTGTCTTTTAGTGAGTTCAATGACTTGATCGGTTTGACAAAGGTTCGTGAACTCGAAGCCAAATACGGGAATGAATAAAGATATTATTGAAAGGATATTGCAATGACTGAACTTAGAAAAGCTATTGCTGAGATACAGCCTCTGACAATCGGCGAGATGATCCGGTTGGCTAAAGACTATAATGTGAGAGTAATTGACGTGGTGCTTGAAGAAGCCATTTTCCAGACCGGACTGTCAAGGGAAGAGATTTTGACCAGAGTTATGGACGAGTATGCTCATAACCTTAAAGCCCTGGACATAGGACTTGAAGATGGTGAAAGTGTCCTTTTGGGGACAGCAGCAGCCGATCTCAACAAAATGGAGCGGCCCCTGGTTTTTGCCGATTCATTTCTGGACAATGCTCTGCTCTACACTTTAGCCGCCCAGGTCGGGAACCATTGTATCGGTCTCAGACCATGTGCCGGAACCGGAGATTCCTGCCCCTATGCAGGTTTTGTCAAAGCAATGCAGACAGCAGGATATGATGAGCTTTTTATTGCGGAAATAGCAGCTCTTATACTTAAAATAGGCAGTATTTATCGCGTAGCCAAGATTACAACAGGCTGTAATCTTGAAGGTTTCGGTGCCGGAGCAGCCTGCATTGCTGCAGCCACAGTTGCACTTAACGGGGGAACACCCGAGCAAATGGAGCAGGCTATGGTTTTAGCCATATCTCCTACTATCGCAGTTCCCTGCACACCAAGGGTATTGGTACCGGCTCTTTGCACCACCCATGTCGGCGGCGCAATTCTTATCGGCATGTATTCAGGTAAGCTGTGCACACTGGTGGATATTGGTGTAAATGTTCCGGTGGATGTAATGCTGGCCATGGCAAGTGAGGTCCATGTAGAATCCGCACGTCATGTGGTTCCTACTGTTGTCGAGTACATGGA
>JAAYEX010000085.1 GCA_012728535.1 Clostridiaceae bacterium
ATCTATGACATTCAGGCCCAGTACGGTGACGTGCTTTTCATTAATATTTCTCTGAATCAGGATAATGATCCGAACAAATCGGGTGCAGAAATCCGTTTAATGAAACAGGACTTCGTGACAGAAGTGAACAACAGCTATATTGAAGACCAGGTCCCCAATTCCTTATCGCCGAATTACAGCATGATTGACAGTCAGACACGGGTGGAACTGGCCTGGCTGCTTTACGGACATCTTAAGCATCAGTTGCCTTCAATCGCCTCAGATGCTGAACCACGCCTAAATGAGACCGACATGGCCGTCCTGCGCTTGAATAATCTCACTTCGGTGTCTGTCGTGCCCGGTTATCTCAGCAATGCAGCTGACAGGGCAGAGTTGAGTTCTGTAGAGGGTCAGCAAAAAGTCGCATCGGCGATTGCATACGCGATTCGCCAATACTATGTTGGCCCTTAGTTTATGCAAAAAAATGACTGCCTGATTGCAGCCATTTTTTGTTTAGAAAGACATTTTTTATTCTGTTTGGGAGAACCTTGAGAAATCTAAGGCATATGTTGCAGATACTGACAAAGCATAATCAGGATCACTTTTATCTAAAGCTCTCAGTATTTGAATCATCTCTTCCTCTTGTTCCTTTTTGATCACCATTAAAATCATGTTTCGTTCGATATCAAAACTTTCTCTGAAAAAACCGCCGGGTCTGTCTGTGTGTCTGATACCGCGTCCGTGAATAATGCTTGCTCCCATGTTTCCTGCTGCCTCGCAAGCCTGAATTATATCTTTGGTCTTCGGACGGTTCACCATAACCAGAAGAACAGTATGAGGGCTGGGAGCAGTAGATGCCCAAATTCCGCTATCCGGTTGACCATCATTTTCATGGCCCATAATTCCTAATGTTTCTGTCACATAAAGTGAAAAGATTATTCCGCGGCCCGGTGTGCTGGTGCGAAAAGCAGCCAACAGTGCCTCTTGTAAACTGTCGGCTTTCTCTTTATCGCTTATCAACAGGACCAGGTCTTTACGCGGATTAATATCAAAATCGAAGACATGAGCACTATGATCAGCGCTGCCCATAGCAGAAATAATAGTGGCTCCGGCAGCTCCATTTTCGCGCGCAATATCAACTACAGTGTGACCCTCACCATTTTCAACGATTGTAATCAGAGCCCGGAAGTTTGCATCTGAATGTTCAAACTGGAAATTAGCGGCAGGAAGCTCATCTTTTTCTCCGCTAATCTTCAGCAAAGGCTGGATGAAGGCAATACCGAAGTCTTTTTCACTGAAATGGCCGACATCCCTGATTTTATGCAAAAGCTCTGAGGCGGCTTCCTGTTCCCTTAAAGTTATGAGGATAAGTTCACGCCGTACCTCATCTAAGCCCAACATGCGCAGGATAGGCTTGGGGACAGTCCCGTGACCGGAAAATACCGTAGCACAGCTTGCGCCTTCTTCCAATGCATAAAGAGCAATTGCTTCTGCTCGCCCATGAGGTACGATCATTAGCAGCATGGCTTGGTTAGCAAAACCTATATCAGAAATAGTAGTCATTTGTTCCTCCCGGAAAGGCTGTGCCGAAAGCAAGTTTACTCTGAGTCTTTGCTGACAGCGGCTTGCTGTTCTTTGCGTTGACGGTGTTTATAAATCAGGCCCATAGCTTGTATTGTTATCAAGGGAGTCATTGCTACCAGTGCAACCACGCCAAAGCCATCTATCAGAACATTTGCGGAAGGGTGAGCACCCGAAGCTCCCTGTGCAAAAGCGAGTATAAAAGTTGCTGTCATCGGACCTGATGCCACACCGCCTGCATCAAAGGCGACACCTATAAACAGATCAGGTG
>JAAYEX010000086.1 GCA_012728535.1 Clostridiaceae bacterium
CCAGAGATCAGCGGTCATGGCACTTAAGTTATCGTTATCGCCTATTTCTATCTCTTCAACGCTGACACTGTCATTTTCATTAACGATAGGAACGACACCTTCGTCTAAAAGGGTAAACAAGGTATTCCGAATATATAGCCGGCGCTTGGGGGTCAGGAGGTCTTCTCTCGTAATCAGGAGCTGAGCCACATGGATCGATGAATCCCAAAAGATATCCCTGTAAGCGCTCATTAACTCCACTTGCCCGATCGCACACAGGGCCTGTTTGTAATGAACATCATTTTTCCTGTGCCATTTGTTGATCGTTGCCACTCCGCTGCTTGCAGCTCCGGAAGACACAATAATAATCTGTTTATTTGCCTCAATCAGACTGACGATTTGTTCCACAAGGGAGCGCATCATCCGGCGGTCAGCCAGTCCATGTCGGTTGGTCAGGGAGCTGCTGCCGATCTTAATGACAATCTTATGAGCCTCCCGAATTAATTCTCCGGCTTTTTTCATAAATCCAAATCCTCAAAATGAAATTGTTTACGTCCTTCAGCGTAGTCAGCAACGATATGTCCCTGACCGCAGAGCTTGTACTTGTAAGTCACCAGTGCCTCTAAACCTGCCGGCCCGCGGGCGTGCAATTTTCCCGTGCTGATACCTAACTCTGCTCCTAAGCCATAGCGGTAGCCATCGGCAAAACGAGTAGAGCAGTTAACGTAGACACTGGCTGAGTCCACCAGATGCAGAAAACTGTTAATACTCTCTTCATCCTCGGCTAAAATTGCATCTGTGTGATGAGATCCATAATAGTTGATATGTTTTATTGCCTGATCGCAATCTCTGACCAGGGCAAGAGTCAGAATCAGGTCGGAATATTCGGTACTGAAATCAGCTTTATCTGCGGGTTCGCAGTCGATATACTCCTGTACCTCTTCTGTGCCGCGGATCCGGACACCGGCTTCTTTAAGTGCGGCTGAGAGAAGAGGCAGGAAAGTTTCTGCCAGACTTTCGTCTACCAGTACCGTTTCTACTGCATTGCAGGCAGCAGGATACTGTGTCTTTGCGTCGATAATGATTTCAGTGCTTTGTTTAAGGTCTGCGCTGGAATCGACATAAATGTGGCAAATGCCGTCCGCATGTCCCAGCACCGGAATACGGGTATTCTCCATGATATATTGGACAAAAGGATTAGAACCCCGAGGTACCAGCAAGTCCACTTCTTCATGGCAGGAAAGCAATTCCTTTATTTCCAAGTGTGTTTCCGCCAGAGCCAGGCAGTTTTCTGGCAAAGCAGCTTCAATGGCAGCCTGATAAAGCAAATCAAAGATGACGCGATTGCTTTCAGCCGCTTCACTTCCTCCTTTAAGCATGGCCGCATTTCCACTTTTAATACACAGAGCTGAAATCTGAATGAGAGCATCAGGTCTGGCTTCAAAGATAACCCCCAGTACACCTAAGGGACAGCTCTCCTGTATCAGGATCAGGCCTTCATCCAGTTGGCGGCGCAGCAGTTCTTTTCCGAGGGGGTCAGGCATATTTTGCAGATCAGCTAAACCGGCCAGGGCTTCGGCAAATTTTGACTCATCAAAGACCAACCTGTTAATCAAAGCGGGGGGGAGTTTATTCTCCCGGGCTCCGGCCAGATCCTTTTCATTGGCGGCAAAAATAGCAGCTTTATGCTCACTAAGCTTTTTTCCCATATTTTCCAAAGCTTGATTACGTTGCTTATGAGAAGAATTGGCCAAATAGGGAGCGTCAGCTTTAAGCAGTCTGGCTTTTTCTTTTATGGTCACAATAGCACCTTTCCAGGCTGGACAGCTCATTTTTCAAGCCCATCTTATGGACAAAATCATCCATTACTTCGTCTAAATTAAGCCCTTCCAGCTCTTCCAATTCATAACGCACGCGGGTATAGGGTTTGTCGATCTCAATGACCCTGGATAAATCCATGGGTGTACCGATGATGACGGTATCGCAGTCTGCCTGGCGAATGGTTGCTTCGAGGTCTCTGACCTGCTGGCCGCTATAGCCCATGGCAGGCAGCAAGCAACCGATGTCCGGGTAGATTTCAAAGGTCTCACTCAGTTTCCCTACCGTGTAAGGTCGGGGGTCTACGATTTCGCTTGCACCCAGTCTCTCGGCAGCAACTGTGCCGGCACCGAACTTCATGGAGCCATGGGTCATGGTGGGACCATCCTCAATGACAAGCACTTTTTTACCCCTGATCAGATCGGGTCGGTCTACACTGATCAGGGAGTTGGCATAGATTAGTTTTGCTTCAGGGTTCACCATTTTGATATTGTCCTCAAGCCGGGCAATGTTCTCCGGAGCCGAACTATCCATTTTGTTGATAATTACAAGGTCCGCCATGCGCAGAGTTATCTCACTTGGATAGTAGTTTAATTCATCTCCGGCCCGGTGCGGGTCAGCTACCACGATCGACAAATCCGCCTCATAAAAGGAGAAGTCGTTGTTGCCGCCGTCCCAGAGGATGACGTCGCAACCGTCAGGGTCGTTTTCAGCAGCACGTAAAATCGCTTCGAAATCCACACCCGCATAGATGATATTGCCGCGCTCCACATGTGGTTCGTATTCTTCCATCTCCTCAATCGTGCAGTGGTGCCTCTCCATATCCTGAACCGTGGCAAAGCGCTGAACTTTTTGTGCAGCCAAATCACCATAGGGCATAGGATGCCTTATGGAAACAACTTTCAGACCCTGTTCCATGAGAAGTTCAATAATTCTGCGTGAAGGCTGGCTCTTCCCGGCCCCTGTTCTGGTTGAGCAGACCGATATAACCGGTTTTGTGCTCTTAATGGAAGTGTGCTTGGGACTTAGCAGGCGAAAGTCAGCTCCGGCAGTGCTGACAACAGCAGCTAGAGCCATTACGTAACTGTACTTCATATCACTGTAAGAAAACACACATTCATCTACGTCGAAACGACGGATCAATTCAGGGAGTTCTTCCTGGGTGTAAATATCGATACCGTCCGGGTAGAGTTTGCCGGCAAGTTCTGCAGGATATTTACGCCCGCTGATATCAGGAATTTGTGTAGCGGTAAAGGCGACTACATTGTAGGATTCGTTATCCCGATAATAAGTGTTGAAGTTGTGGAAGTCTCTTCCCGCTGCCCCGATGATAATTACATTTTGTTTTTTCACTTCTTCTCCTTTAAACAGAGGTCATTTTTTATATCCTTAGGACAAGTCAGGGGACTGCTTATCCAATGCATATTTATAACACAAGACAAATAAATATGCTGCACAACTTTAAGTAAAATTTAGCCCGAACTCTTGATTAAATCGCCTGATTAACTATGCCCGGCCTGTCGGCAGACTCTATGAATATTCTGCGAACAGGCCATAATACACATAAAATGGGGATATATTTTAAAAAGAGAAAGCTGATTTGGCAAAAACAATGTATCTTGGTACACTGATTGGCAATGTTATTCAAGAAAATGCATCATGCATGCATTTATACAGATAAGAAGCTTAGAATGAAAACCAACAAGTGAAGGAAAACACATGGCTATTGAAAAAGTAAGAGAGTATTTCAGTCAACATGGACTGGAGGATAGAATTTTGGAATTTGATGTCTCAAGTGAGACGGTGGAACTGGCAGCTCAGGCTATAGCTTGCGAACCAAAACAAATAGCCAAGTCTATGTCCTTTATTCTGGACGATAATGCAATTATCGTTGTGACATCAGGCGACGCCAGAATTTCAAATCCCAAATTCAGGGAACATTTTAAAGCCAAGGCAAAAATGATTTCTCCTGATCAGGTCGAGCTTCTCATAGGTCATGATATAGGCGGTGTATGCCCTTTCGGAATTAATGAAGATGTCCTTGTATATCTGGATGTATCGTTAAAAAGGTTTGAGACTGTCTTTCCTGCTGCAGGAAGCGGCAACAGTGTGATTGAGCTTTCCGTAGCTGAATTGGAAGAGCACTCTCAGGCAGAAGCCTGGGTTGATGTTTGCAAAGACTGGGAATAA
>JAAYEX010000087.1 GCA_012728535.1 Clostridiaceae bacterium
AGCTTTTCCAGGAAGACTTCAAAATCTCTGTGCAGGCCGGATTCGTCATCATTGATGAAAACGCTTGCGGTGATATGCATCGGATTACAGAGGAGCAAACCTTCTTTGATGCCGCTGTCATATAAACAGTCTTCTATTTGCGGCGTGATATTTATGAATGCCCTTCTGCTTTTCGTGTTAAAAATCAACTCTTTTCGAAACGATTTCATAATAACCTCCTTATTATCAGCTTTAACCGAGCAGTATATTGGCTTCGGGATAGACTACCTTTGTTTCTTCCTGAGGCTTGGTCAGGCTGATGGCGAAAGCTACCGGGCTGACGCGGCCGAGAAACATGCAGATTATGAGAACTACATGTGAGCTCAGATGCAGGTTGGCTGTGCCGATTGAGGTCAAGCCTACTGTGCCGAAAGCTGAGCCGACTTCGACCAGGATATCCAGGAAGGAAATAGTCGGTGAAGACAGAATATCGTTTTCGACTATTGATATGAAAATTGTTGATGCCAGTACGATCAGCATAGATAGAGTGAAAATAGTGTAAGCTCTTCTGCTGGTAGATTTCCTGACGTAGTGCCCTGACAGGATCAGCGAAGGCCTGTGCTTAATATCGGAGATTATGCCCGATGCTACTGCAGCCATCGTGGTTACTTTGATACCGCCGCCTGTACTTGCAGGGGCAGCGCCAATAAACATAAGAACCACGGTAAGAAATTTTGAGCTGTCCGATAAGCTGAACTGGTCTATGCTGTTAAAGCCGGCTGTACGGGTTGTGATGCTTTGAAATAAGGCTGCGAGCGGACGCTCAGGCCCGGCCAGCATGCCCATTGCATTGCTACTGCCTGTATTGTTAAATTCCAGAAGCAAAAAGCCGATCGTGCCGGCAATGAGCAATACTCCTGATAATTTCAGAACCAATCTGCTGTGAAAAGCTAACTTAGTCTTTTTACGTGAAAAAATGTTGAGCCAGACCATGAAGCCTAAGCCACCGGCGATGACTAAGGCCCCTGTTGTCAACAAAATGATCGGTTCGTTATGGAAGTGTACCAGGCTGACGTAACCGCCATTGGCTGCATTACCGTGCAGGTCAAAGCCGGCATTGCAGAAAGCTGATACTGACTGAAAGATCCCCTTCCAGATAGCTCCGCTGCCATAATAAGGCCAGAAACGCCAGATAAGTATGGCGGCACCCAGGCTCTCAGCCACAAGTGTAAAGGCTAAAGTCCAGCGCAAGAGCTGGTTCAGCTCGACTATACCGCGGCTGGAGGTGCTCTCCTGTGCCAGCTCAATCTGCTGCCAGGAGTGCATTCTGTTCAAGAGGGTATAAAATGTGCCGACAATGGTCGCCAGACCCAGACCGCCGATTTGAATCATCAGTAAAATTATGGCTTGTCCCGCAGTTGACCAATAAGTAGCTGTATCAACTAAAATCAGCCCGGTTACACAAGTGGCTGAAGTTGATGTGAAGAGGGTGACATCCGGGCTTGTCCACCGGCCGCTTGCAGAGGCGAAAGGAAAAGAAAGCAGGAGGGTACCGGTAAGAATGACAATTATAAAAGTGAGCACGATCAGGCGGATCGGGTTTTTGAGTAATCTCTCAAAGCTGAAGTTGCTCTTTGATTTGACACGCAAGAGAGGCATTTTTACACTTCCAAAATGTTTGTCTGCTTATGCTTTTCAGTTTTTAACCAGCTCGTTGAAAATTTCATCATAGTCATCACTGGTCGTAACAAGAAGGAGCCGGTCGCCTTCAAGCATGATGCTGTTGCCGCGAGGTACCTCTGTACTGCCGTCGTCATGAATCAATAGGGCAACTCTTGTCTCGTCAGGGAATTTGTATTCTGCCAGAGTTCTGCCTACAGCTGCAGAGGTGGGCGAAAGTTCCACTTCCAGGATGTTCATTTTTTGATTGGGGATATTAAAAATAACGCGCATACCTTCCTGGGCGATGTCCTGTTCAATAATATCTGCGAGAATAACTGAACGGCTGTACACATGGTCTACTTTTAGCAGCTCAAAGAGTTCAATATTAGCGGGATTATTGACGTGGGCGACTGTATTACGGACATGAAAGATAGTTTTTGCTATGTGACAGCCGACCAGATTGTCCTCATCTTTCCCGGTTACTGCAATGTAATAATCGGCATTTTCAG
>JAAYEX010000088.1 GCA_012728535.1 Clostridiaceae bacterium
ACCGGCATAATTGAGGACATTTCGCTGCCCTCGACATTCACCACGTTGATGCAGACGTCGTATTCTTTGCCGCTATTACAGGCGAGAGCCTTGTCCATAAGCTCTACCGGCTTGCGGGCATCAGCAATGAAGAATTCATGTACGAGATTATTGTCAACCAGGGTACTTTGTGAATCCCGGTTGTAGTCTGCTCCGACAACTCTGCCGCAGGGGCCGACACGCCGCATAGCCTCATAGGCGCAGAGCATGCCGCTCTTGCCGCCTGCACCCAGAATCAGTACTGAATCATTGGCTTTGACAATGTGTGCTGTCTGGGCGGGAGCACCACATACATCCAGAGCAGCCAGAGCCAGATTTTCACTCATGTCATCCGGCAGCCTGGCGTAGATGCCGCTTTCAAAAAGTATGGCCTGACCTTTTACCTCCACCCGGTCAATCTCAGGATGAACAGCTGTGATTTCATCAATCCTGAGCGGTGTCAGGGACAAAGACACCAAGGTCGCGATGCGGTCACCGACTGCCAGATCACGGTCTTTCAGGGCAGGACCGATTTCAGCGATACTCCCCATCAGCATGCCGCCTGAACCCGTGACCGGATTTTGCATCTTACCGCGTTCATTTACAATCTCGAGGATTTTTGCTTTGAGTGCTTCCTCGTCTGCCTTTGCTTCATCCCACAACTGATGAAAACTGGCTGAGTCGATATTCAAAGCAGTGACATCGATCAAAATCTCATTGTCAAAAATCTCCATCTTGTTGTCGATTATCTGTGCAGCCTGAGGCAGCAAGCCCCTGGGTTCGATTACACGATGACTGCCATATTTGTTTCCCATTGCCATATAAATTCTGTCCCCCTATTTATTTCTCACTGGCAGGCCCATGATTTCGCGGGCCTCATCCGGTGTGGCGATTTCCAGATTCAATTCCCCGGCAATGCGCACCAGACGTTCCACCAGGACACCGTTGCTATCTGCCGGAACACCACGGTCCAGCATGAGATTGTCTTCAAAACCGGTACGGACGTGTCCGCCCATCAGCATGCTCATGACATTAAGAGTCAGCTGATGGCGTCCCATGGCGGAAACAGTGAAAGTGGCAGCTTCTGGCAAGGACTCAACCAGGAAAAGCAGATCACGTGGCGTTGCGCTGATGCCTCCGTTGACTCCCAAAACCAGGTTGAAATGAAGCGGCTCATCTATATAGCCCTTCTTGTGCAAACGCAGGGCCATATCGATCATGCTCTTATCGAAGCACTCGAGTTCAGGCATAATCTTGCGCTCGCGCATCCGGGCCGCAAATTCAATAATCATGTTTTCCGTGTTGATGAAAATCTCGTCACCGCCGAAGTTCAGAGTGCCGCAGTCCAGGCTGGCCATCTCGGGATTGAGTTCGGTAGGCTGCAGGCGTTCATCTGCAGTCATGCCGGTAGCACCGCCGGTGGAAGGTTGGATAATAACATCGGGACAGACAGCTTCAATAGCTGTGATTATTTCAGCAAAGCGGTCGCGGTCCTGGGTCGGAGTACCGTCATCTTCACGTACATGCAGGTGAATAACCGCGGCACCGGCATCTGCAGCCGACTTTGCTTCCCGGACGAATTCCTCAACAGTATAGGGAACATTGGGATTCATTTCCTTAGTGACTTCCGCACCGCTGATAGCAGCCGTGATTATGACCTTGTTTGCTAACTCTTTCCTCATTTTATTCTCCTGATTGATTGTTATTGCGCTGCCTGTCAGAAGGCACGACACAAGTACCGCCGGCCATGCAGACTAAAATCGGTTTTTCTAAAACTTCCGCAGCGGAATCGGAAATATCCGGGCACGGCCTGATTACCTTATAGGCCTCGAAGGTCATCTTGCGTGAAGTCTTTCCTTCTGAAACGATGCGGCCTGATGCCTCAATAAAATCTCCGGCATAGACAGGCGCGGTGAATTCCACTGAATCATATGCGACAAAGAGGCCTTCGTCGCCATCTCTGCGAATCAGTAATTCTGTTGCCACATCGCCGAACAATTGCATTATTCGGGCTCCGTCCACCAGATTGCCCCCGTAGTTGGCATCCGCGTTGCTCATTCTCAAACGAATCATTACAGTTTCCATTCTTTTCCCTCCTAAAAAAAATAACGCCATGTGTTAACAAAAACACATAGCGCTCCATGCAATGCATGACAGTG
>JAAYEX010000089.1 GCA_012728535.1 Clostridiaceae bacterium
GGATGGAATGCAGATCATGATCGGAGGTTTTCTGGCAGACGGTACACCGGAACTGCTGATTGACGCCGTCATTGAAAGCGGCGCCAAAAACCTGACCATAATCGCCAACGATACCGGGGTTCCCGGACGCGGGATCTCCCGCCTGATCGACACGGATCAGGTCGACAAAGTTATCACCAGCCATGTCGGCCTTAATCCGAAAACCATAGAAAGATCCATTGAAGGATCCCTGGATCTGCAGCTGGTGCCGCAAGGAACCCTGGCCGAACAGATCCGTTGTGGCGGGGCCGGACTCGGCGGGGCTCTTACCCCGACCGGTTTGGGCACCGAGGTGGCGGAAGGAAAAAGGATTATTGAAGTTCAGGGGAAGGCCTATCTCCTGGAAGAAGCCCTCAGTGCCGATCTGGCCCTGCTGAAGTCGGCTATTTCCGATGAGTTCGGTAATTCATTTTATGAGGGCACCTGCAAAAACTTCAATATTGTGATGGCCTACGCAGCAGATCTGGTTATGGTTGAATGCGATCAGCTGGTTGAGATAGGCGAAATGAATCCCCATCTTGTCGAGACCTCCGGCATTCTGGTCGATCATCTGATAAAAGGAGCTAAATGTGAGTAATAGTATTTCTGTAAAAGACATAATCGCAAAAAAGGCGGCAGAAGAGTTGTTTGACGGTGCGGTTGTCAACCTGGGCATAGGTTTGCCGGAGCTGGTTGTTTCTTACATACCGGATGATGTGGAAGTTATCCTGCAATCAGAAAACGGTATTCTCGGCATGGCAGCACTTGAAGGCGAAGCTGCTGAAGACCATAGTTGCTTCAACGCCGGCGGTAAGTGCGTCAGCTACAAGGCAGGCAGCATGCTTTTTGACAGCGCTACTTCCTTTATGTTTATCCGGGGCGGGCACATTGATATCGCCATACTGGGCGCCTTGCAAGTCGACCAGACAGGCAGCCTGGCCAGCCATGAAATTCCCGGTAAATTCATACCCGGCATGGGTGGGGCAATGGACCTGGCTGCGGGTGCCAAAAAGCTGATCATTGCTACCTCTCATACCCAGAAGGGAAAGCCTAAATTGTTGGAAAAGATTACTTTCCCCGCTACAGCTGTCAATTGTGTTGACACGATTGTCACGGAACTTTGTGTCATCGACGTCATCGACGGGAGATTTGTCGTGCGGGAAATGTCGGCTGATATCAGTAAAGATGAGCTGCAGGAGTTAACCGGAGCTCCTCTGGTTTTTAATCTCTAAGAAATGTTCAGTCTTGTATAGACGGAGGTAACTAATGAAAATCTTTCTGGCAGGTACCGGGACGATGGGCTCTGGCATTGCCCAGGTTTTCGCCCAATTCGGAAATGAAGTTTGCATGTACGACCGCGAGCTGGCTCTTGTCGATCGTGCTTATGCAAGGATAGAAAAGCAACTTACGCGCCAGCTGGATAAGGGCCGAATGACAGAGGAAGAGGTCGCAGCCACTTTGTCCTTACTGAGCAAAACAGAAAGTCTGGAAGATGCAGAGGACTGTGATCTGGTAATTGAAGCGATCTTTGAAGACATGGATGCCAAGCATGATCTTTTTCGAAAATTGGATGTGATTTGCCGTCCTGACTGTCTCTTCTGCAGTAACACGTCTTCCCTTTCGATCACTGAAATGGCCCATGGACTTGGCCATGAAAGCAAGTTCCTCGGTTTTCACTTTTTCAATCCGGCGCCGGTAATGAAGCTGGTGGAAATTGTGAAGGGGGCCAACACCGCTCCCGAGACCATAGCACAGGCCAAAGAAATCGCCCTTGCTATCGAAAAGGAAGCAGTCGAAGTAAAAGAATCTCCCGGTTTTATCGTCAACCGCATCCTGGTTCCCATGATCAACGAAGCCTGTGATCTTTACTATCAGGGGGTTGCTTCAGCTGAAGACATTGACACTGCCATGCGTTTCGGAGCCAATCATCCCATGGGCCCGCTGGCCCTGGGTGACCTGATCGGTCTTGATGTGGTCCTGGATATTATGAACATCCTCTATGAAGAAACCGGTGATCCCAAGTATCGCGCCAGCCTGCAATTAAAGAGCATGGTACGGGCAGGGGATCTGGGACGTAAAAGCGGCAAAGGTTTTTACGATTACAAAAAATAATTGAAAGTGAGAAAACAACAATGACAGAAGTTGCAATTATGTCAGCCTGCCGTACGCCTTTGGGAAGTTTCGGTGGCACGCTGGCCAATGTATCTGCCGTTGAATTAGCCAGTATAGTGATCCGTGAAGCAGTAGAGCGTTCCGGAATCGTGGCGGAACAGGTGGATGAAGTCTTGCTGGGCAGTGTTCTTACTGCAGGCCTGGGCCAAAACGTGGCCCGGCAGGCGGCAATAAGGGCCGGTTTACCTGAAAGCACGGTCGCCTCTACCTTAAACAATGTCTGCGGTTCAGGTCTGAAAACCCTGAATCTTGCGGCAGCTATGATCCGCAACGGGGATGCCGAAATTATGGTGGTCGGCGGCACGGAGAACATGTCCGCCGCACCTTATCTGCTGGAAAAGGCACGCTTCGGTTACCGGATGAATGACGGTCTCCTCGTCGATTCAATGATCAGCGATGGTCTTACCGATGTATTCGGCCAATACCATATGGGCATTACAGCCGAAAACGTCGCCCAGAAGTACTCTATCAGCCGGGAAGAGCAAGATGCCTTCGCCTTTGAGAGTCAGATGAGGGCAAAGACTGCCCAGGAAAAAGGTCGTTTCAAGGAAGAAATCGTGCCTGTACATATCAAGGAACGCAAGCGCGAGTTTGACTTTGATCAGGATGAATATCCGCGTCATGACAGCAGTCCGGAATCTCTTGCCAGATTGAGACCTGCCTTCCAAAAAGACGGCACTGTCACTGCAGGCAACTCTTCCGGTATTAATGACGGAGCTGCGGCTATGGTCATCATGAGTCTGAAAAAGGCTGAAGAACTGGGCCTGAGGCCGATGGCGATTTTGCGGGCAGGCGTCAGCTTTGCCCTTGATCCGGCAATAATGGGCATGGGTCCCTACCACGCAGCAAGCAAGCTAATGGAAAAGAGCGGTCTGAACCTGGACGATATCGATTTGTTCGAGCTGAACGAGGCCTTTGCCTCACAGTCAATAGCTACTATCAGGGAGCTGGGCATAGACAGCGGGAAAGTTAACGTAAACGGTGGCGCCATCGCCCTTGGCCATCCGATCGGAGCATCCGGAGCCCGTATTCTTGTCACACTTTTGCATGAGATGATAAAACGTGAAGCACGGTACGGTGTAGCCGCCTTATGCATCGGTGGCGGTATGGGTGTCGCCAGCCTTTTAGAGGTGCCAGGCACCTAAGTTGTTAAGTTATTCGAATCCAAATCCGTGCCTGGCTTTGTAAGTTGAATGGTAAAGAGGAGCAAACAATGACACTGATAAATCTAGAAGTAAAAGATAAAATCGCCCTGCTGACCCTGAACAGGCCCGAGGCTTTAAATGCATTGAATTCCGCCATGCTGGGAGAGCTCTTTCACAGCCTGAAAAAGTTGGAAGAAGACGATTTGCGCTGCCTGATCGTAACCGGTTCGGGCGAAAAAGCTTTCGCTGCCGGTGCCGACATCAGTGAGATGGTAGAGATGACTCCGGACGAAGCGGAAGAATTTGCCGCTTTCGGCCAGAAGGTATTCTCCTATCTGTCGACCTTCCCTTGTCCCGTCATTGCAGCCATTCACGGTTATGCCCTCGGGGGCGGCTTCGAACTGGTGCTGGCCTGCGACATCAGAATTGCAGCTGATACAGCCCGCTTCTCCTTTCCGGAAACAGGCCTGGCCATTACACCCGGTTGCGGCGGCACCCAGCGTCTGGCCCGTTTGACACAGGCATCTTACGCCATGGACCTGATCTTTACAGGCCGTCGCATCAAGGGTGAGGAAGCCCTGGAAAAGGGAATCATCAACCGTCTGGTACCTGCAATAGAGCTGATGGATGAGGCATGGAAAATGGCTGAAGGCATCGCCACGAAAGCCCCGCTGGGTGTGCGCATGTCGAAAGAGGCCATTCTCCGGGGTCTGGATCTTGACCTGGAAAAAGGCCTGGAAGTAGAAGCAGAACTTTTCGCCGAATGCTTCAACAGCAGTGATCAAAAAGATGCCATGCGGGCTTTTTTGAAATAAAAACAATAGAAATATAGTAGAAGGGGCATCACAAATTTGATGCCCCTTCTTTATTTACCGGAAACAATTTCCGCAATCTTTTAATTAATCTTCAAATTCTATGTCCAGATAATCCTGATCTTCCTTCTCTTTTGCGAGTTTGGGCAGTTCAAGCTTCAACACTCCGTTTTTGTAATTACCTTTGATATTCTCTTTATCAATGCCTCTGATATCGAAGCGTCTGCTGTAATTGTAAGAGCGTCTTTCCTGGAGCACGTAATTGTCCTTGGTCTCTTCGTGCTCGTCCTTGCGGTCAACATTGATGGTCAAATAATTCTCGTCGAGTGAAACTTTGATGTCTTCCTTGCTTAAACCGGGCAAGTCACAAGTCAACTCATAACTATCTCCCTTGTCTACGATATCGGTAGACATTGACGTGTCAAAGGCATCAAAGAAACGATCAAAGCTGCGATTGAAGCCACGATTGAAATTTTCCATTAAACGACGATTTCTGCGGTCAAAAGGTACCATACTAAACATTGTTTCTTTCCTCCTGTAGATGATTTCCGACTCAGTATTCAAGTCTTTTTCTTTACTGAATAGTATAGAAAATAACTTTGACTATTCTAGTCCTATAGTATGAACAATTATGATAAAAAAATAAAATAAGGTGGAAAGAAGCGGCCGGCTCTCACCTGCGATAGCGATCTGAAGACAGAGACTTTACTTGCGCAAGTATCTCCGCCAGTGGTAAGATCGCTGGGAAAGCGAGTGTATTATATGCAAAAAACAGAGAAACTCATCTTAGCCAGCAAGTCGCCGCGACGGCAGGAATTGCTGGGAATGATCTGCCGGCAGTTTACAGTAATAACTGCCGATGTTGATGAAGACAGAATCTGCGACGGTTTTCTGGACCGGCGAGACACGTTTGCTGACTACGATAGTCTGGCTGCGGAAATGGTCAAGTCCTTAGCAGACGCGAAGGCCACAGCCGTGGCCACGGCTGTGGCTCCCTTGGCAGACAGGGTGATTCTGGCAGCGGATACTATTGTCGTTCTCGATGAGGAAGTGCTGGGTAAGCCGCGGGACAGGGATGAGGCCAAAGAGATGTTCTATCGCCTGAGCGGCCGTGAACACCGGGTTTTCACCGGCGTGCACATCCTGGCTCAGGACCGGAGTGAGAGTTTTCATGCTGAGGCCAAGGTGCGCTTTTACCCTCCGGATGATTTCACCCGCAAATGCATTGATTTCTACGCAGCCGGCGGTTCTTCCCTGGATAAGGCCGGTGCCTACGGTATCCAGGACGAGGGTGCCTTTTTTGTTCAGTCCATCGATGGTGATTTTTTCACTGTGATGGGTCTGCCTGTCGCTGAAACGGCTCGGCGTCTGTATAGTTACCTACCGGATTTGTTTTTTTAACGCGGATTATTCTTAAACTGAAAAAGCCTCCGCTCTTTTACTCGGCAGCGGAGGCTTTTTTTGTATGAATCAGATTTGACTAGGCTTCACTTTCCTTAATTCTTTTCTGCGCCAGTTCCAGGTTATCGCCGTGTTTTACCAGGAGCATGAAGAGGAAGGCCAGGGCGAAACAGATGATCGAAAAGGCAAAGAGGTAGGCGTGGCTTTTTAGTATGTCCTGTAGGAAACCGTACAGGATCGGGCTGACAATGGCGGAAGTGAAGGAGAAGAAATAGTAGTAGCCGGGGAATGTTCCGACGGTTCTGTTGGAAGAAAATTCCAAAACCATGGGCAGGGAGTTGATATTGACGAAAGCCCAGCAAATTCCGCCGGCCATGAGCAGGACTTGGACCAGCCACTGCTGGGGCCGTGCCAGAATCGGCAGAAAGAGCACGCAGATACCGAGCAGTCCCAGCAGGATTGTGCGTCGGCGGCCGATTTTTTGCCCCAAAATACCTGCAGGAATCGCGAAAGCCAGGAAAGTCAGGGAAAAGCCGGCCAGCATCATGGTGGCTGAACCGCC
>JAAYEX010000090.1 GCA_012728535.1 Clostridiaceae bacterium
AGCAGTTCGCGGCTGATGTGCGTGCTTTTGCCACCGGACTGATGAAGCTGGGCGTCAAACCAGGCTCCCGTGTTGCTATTTATGCTGAAACCCGCTACGTATGGTATGTGTCGTATCTGGCAGTGGTTAATGGTTTGGCAGTAGTAGTCCCGCTAGACAAGGAACAGCCGGCAACTGAGTTATTAAGTGTTGTACAGCGCTCCAAGGCGGATACACTTCTGTATTCAAACTTCAAGAAAGATTTAGTTGAGGAAGTAAGAGCGGAAATGACAGATGTTGAGCGTTTTGTTCAATTTGATCTGCCGGCCGATGACGATACTGAAACATCTTACTTCTGGGATATTCTGTCTGATGGACAAGAGTTGCGCGAAGCAGGTGACCGTACCTACGATGAGTTGCCGATTGATCGTGAGGCAATGAGTATATTGCTTTTTACTTCAGGTACCTCAGCCAAATCAAAAGCAGTAATGCTCAGTCATGCCAATATCTGCACCAACCTTATGGGCATGTGCAGTATGGTGTACATTGACGAACATGACACCTTCCTGTCGGTGCTGCCTTTGCATCACACATATGAGTGCACCTGTGGCTACCTCTGCCAGTTATATCGCGGCAGCGCAGTTGCCGTTAGTGATGGCCTGCGTCACATTGTTAAGAATATGAAAGAATCAGGCACTACGATAATTTTAGTTGTTCCTCTGATGGTAGAAGCATTTCATCGCGGTATCTACAAAAAAGTAAATTCGGATTCCAAAACTGCCAAAAAACTGGAGACCGGCAAGAAAATTTCTAATTTTCTGTTGAAGTTGAAGATTGATGTGCGGAAAAAACTTTTCAAACAGATCCATGAAGGTTTTGGTGGTAAACTCAATCTGATTATCGCCGGTGGAGCCGCTATCAGCCCGGATTTGATTTCTTCCATGCAGGAACTCGGCTTCCATACAATACAAGGATACGGTTTGACAGAATGCGCGCCGATTCTGGCCCTGAACCGCGATGTTTATTACAACAACAAATCAGCCGGACTACCGCTTCCCGGTGTTGACATAAAGATCATCAACCCCGACGAGGATGGTATTGGCGAGATTGTCGGCAAGGGTGAAAATGTCATGATAGGTTATTATCAAGCCCCTGAGCTCAATGTCGAGGCCATTGACGAAGCAGGTTATTATCATACAGGTGATCTCGGTTATCTGACAGAAGATCAGTTTGTAATTATTACCGGCCGCAAATCTAACTTGATCGTGACTAAAAATGGAAAGAACATCTTTCCGGAGGAAATTGAGTATCTGATCAACCAGAGTGATCTGGTTCAGGAGTCGGTCATCTATGGGGTTAAGAATGAAGAGGGTGAAGAGATTGTCACTGCTCATATTTTCCTCAATGAAGAAACCTTGGCCGCAGATCCGGAATTTGCAGGTTTAGCTCTTACAGATGACAGGCTAAAAGAGATGATATTTAAGTGGATCAAAGACGAAGTCAACAGCAAACTGATTCCTTACAAGCATGTGCGTGCTGTTGTTCTGCGCGACACTGAATTTCCGAAGAATACTTCTCGTAAGATCAAACGTTTTTAATCATTGTTATCAGCTTTCCGGCTAAGGAAGCAATCCAATTAATTCATACAAAAAACCGGCATGACGGGCCCGTCATGCCGGTTTTACCTTCTCAGGCATCTATATGTCTTATTGCGGTGGCTTGTAGGAATCCTTCAAGGCGACCGAACGGTTGAACACCGGATTGTCCGGTGTTGAGTCATGTGAATCATGAATAAAG
>JAAYEX010000091.1 GCA_012728535.1 Clostridiaceae bacterium
ATGTAGGAGGCATCCATAAGGGCCAGGGGCATGCCGGTTTCGGAACCGAAAACCAGCAGCATGCCGGTAAAAGCAGGCAGTCCGGCTCCGACGTTCAGAGGAAAGTTATTGAGCATCTTGGCTCCGTGCAGCTTGTCGCCGGCAAGGTAACCGCTTCGGATGTCCATGACTGCATTTTTCTCTTCAAAATGATACTCAACTGAAGGCCAGACGGCTGTCCGACCTTCAGCTTTCTGCGTATAAACACTTTCTACGGTTTCAATAACTCGATCCGGCTCCAGAACCTGCTTCAGTTCGGCCTGACTTAATACTGTAATTTCCATACGAATGCTTTCTAAAGGGCCTTGCCTTCAGCGACCAATTCTTCAATGTACTCATCAATACGCCTCAGACCTTCTTCCAGGTCTTCCGCATCTGAAAGTGACAGACGGAAAGTGTGTGGGATATCAAAACAGTCACCGTGGCAGACAAGTACACATTTTTTATCCAGCAGATCTTCGGCAAAATCAACAGCATCGACATCCAGATCGTAATGAATCAGATAGGTAGTAGCGTAGGAATCGGCATATTGATGAAGATATTTGTGACCCTCCAGCCATTTGTCAACGATCGCCTTGTTTTCATTAACAATCTTTCTGCTGCGGGCAAGTATTTTGTCGACATGTTCAAGGGCAATGGCAAAAATCCATTCGTCGAAGGTGGCACCGCAGATAGCATCGTAGGATCTGCGGTTGAAGAGTGCCTTGCGCATTTCCGGATTGCGGCAGATAATCCAGCCGACCCGTGTCCCGGCCATGGAGTAAATTTTAGAAGAACTACAGGTTATGATTGCCTTGTCATAGATATCGGCAAATGAAGGCATGTACTCTTCCTTCAGACCCCTGTACATTTCATCGCAGACGACCCAGGCGTCAACGGATTTGGCGATCTCGACGATCTCCTGCATTTCTTCCGGGCTTAACAAAGAGCCCGTGGGGTTATTGGGGTTGGTAAAAAGGATAGCCCTGGTATTCTCATCCACGGCCTGTCGCACTTCTTCAAGGTCGAGCTTATAGCCTGCCTCAGCCTTGAGATCAATCTTGCGGACTTCAGCACCGATGGACTTGGGCAGAGAGTAAAATTGCTGATAGTTAGGCATGATGGAGATGACGTTGTCAGTATCTGAAATCAAGGTATATACAACTGTATGATTGGCGCCGGTTCCACCGTGCACCAGAATAACGTCTTCCGCTTCTACTTCCCGATACAAGCCTGCTACGCCGCGTCTGGTCCTGGGTGTGCCTTCGAAGAATCCGTAACCCAGATACATGCTTCTCAATTCTTCCAGAAAATCGTCCAGACTCTCGCCTGTCAGTTCGAACAGCTCTTCAACTGTCAGAGGCAGAACACAGCTGCCGCCCAGATAAATCTCATTTTTTTCACTTTCACTGGCCGGATTCAGCCAATTCTCCAGAACAAAATCATCAATCTTCATAAATCCTCCTTTGGACAGAGATAAGCGGAACTATATTAATTGAACAATAGAAGAGCACACGTGCTTTTGTCAATGACTTTTATTATAAGGAAATAAAAAGGCTTCTCCTGTGAGTACAGAAGAAGCCTTTGCCTGATTCAGTTCTGCTGAGCCTATGCTCCAGCAAAGTTTGTTCAAGAATTTTTAGTCCAGAGGAACGACTGCGCCCTTCCAGGTTTCATTGATGAAGTTCTTGACAGCATCGCTCTTGAGGGCTTTGTACAAGGCCTGAATTGCAGGATCGTTCTCCCGGCCTTTATTGACAGCCAGAACATTCTGGTAGAGTTCAAGGGTTTCACCACTCAGAGTTTCCACAGCCAGAGCGTCTTCAGGGGACAGGCCGGACTGGAGGGCGAAGTTGCCGTTGATGATGGCAAACTCGACGGCCTCAAGTGAACGGGGCAATTGCTCGGCGGCAAGTTCCTTGATATCTAGATTTCTCGGGTTTTCCTCGATGTCGAGAATGGTAGCGGCAAGGCCGGCGCCTTCACGCAGTTTGAGCAGGCCTTCCTGCTCCAGCACCATGAGTGCACGGGCTTCATTGGAAGAGTCATTGGGGACGGCTATGGTTGCACCGTCGGCCAAATCTGACAGGGAAGAGGTTTTCCCGCCATAGACGCAGAGTGGCTCATAATGGATACCGCCGACGGAAACCAGATCAGTTTTGTTACTCTCATTGTAGTGGTTGAGATAGGAGATGTGCTGGAAGAAGTTGGCATCGACATCACCATCTGTTGTCACCTTGTTCGGCAGAATGTAGTCGGTGAATTCTTTGACTTCTACTTCGTAGCCGTCTTTCTCCAGTTCTTTGGCTGCTACGCGCAGAATCTCAGCATGAGGTGTGACGCTGGCGGCGATAGTCAGTTTCTTACTGTCTTTGTCATCTTTCTTGCCGCAGGCTGCGGCTACGCTAACCAAAAGTGCTAAGAGCAGGACAAATGTCAAGATACGTGTTATTTTTTTCATATTTTTTTCCTTCTTTTCTCTATATATTTTCTTATCTTTTATCGATTTTAATGGCCAGTTTAGAGCCTGCTGCCTGGATAATCTGTACCAGGATGACGATCAGGACCACAGTGACAAACATGGTGAAGTAGTCATAGCGGAAGAGCCCGTAGTTATTGGCAATTGCGCCTAATCCGCCACCTCCGACAAAACCCGCCATGGTTGAATAGCCGAGTATCGTCGTTACTGCGATCGAACCGCCAACTATCAGGGAGGGCAGGGCTTCGGGCAGTACCACCTTGAAGAGGATGCTCTTCGTGTCCGCACCCATTGAGCAGGCGGCTTCAATGAGACCGCCATCCACCTCCAGGAGTGAAGACTCGACCATACGGGCTACATAAGGTGCAGCACTGACGACCAAGGGAACAATCGCCGCCGGAGTACCGATTGTGGTGCCGACGATGAAACGGGTAAAGGGCATGATCCAGATTAATAGAATCAGAAAAGGTACGGAACGAAGAATGTTGGTAATAATGTTCAAAATTCTGTTCAGCGCCGGTTTTGGCGTCAGCCCTCCCGGCGCAGTTGAATAAAGCAGGAGAGCCAGCGGTATGCCCAATATGTAAGCAAAAACTGTTGAAGCTACGGTCATGGCAAGAGTTTCCAGTAAGCCCTGCCAGAGAACAGGTATAAGTGTATTAATAGACATTAGCTATTTTCCCTCCTCTTCATCGATTGAGTATGTCAGTCCCTCGCGTTCCAATAAAGCGAGGATACGTTCTGCAGCGGTTTCATTGTCAGGCAAGGCCAGAAGCATCTGACCGTAAGTCTTATCTTCGATATTTTTGCTGTCCGCATAGAGAATGTTCACAGGCACTTTAGCCTCAAGAACGATTTTGGATATGAGGGGCTCCTCAGCTGAGAGGCCGTCGAAGACAAGTCTCAGTCTGGCGCCGCTGTATGAGCGTTTGAGCAGTTCACCCTGAGGATAGATAAGTTTGCGGGCGGCAGCGCTACGGGGATTCTTAAACAAGTCTTTGACCGAGCGCAATTCGACGATATGACCATCGTCCATTACGGCGACACGGTCACAGATATGTTCAACAACATGCATTTCATGGGTAACGACAAAAAGGGTAATACCGAGTTCGCGGTTTATTTTTTTCAATAATTCGAGAATGGAATGGGTAGTGGCGGGGTCGAGAGCTGAGGTCGCTTCGTCGCAGAGCAGGAGTTCAGGGTCTGTGGATAAAGCCCGGGCAATGGCTACACGCTGCTTTTGGCCGCCGGAGAGTTGAGCCGGATAGGCATAGGTCTTGTCGCCGAGGTCGACCAGTTCCAGAAGTTCTGCTGCTTTGGCGCGGGCCTTATCGCGCGAGAGGCCGTGGATTTCCAAAGGAAGGGCTACATTGTCGAGGACATTGCGCTGGGCCAGCAAGTTGAAATGCTGGAAAATCATGCCCATCTTGCGTCTGGTGGCATTCAGTTCGGACGGGGAAAGTTTTCCCAATTCCTGACCCTGCCAGATGACGGTTCCCTCGTCAGCTTCTTCCAATCGGTTCAGCATGCGAAGAAGAGTGCTCTTGCCGGCACCGGACGGACCGATCACAGCCAGAATCTCTCCCCGATAAAGCTGGAGGTCAATACCCGACAGAGCCCGTACTTCTCCCTCTTTACTGGAAAATGTCTTCGAGACATTTTTAAATTCCGCGATTTGTTTTCCTTGCATATCCTCATCCTTTTTGACAATAAAAAAG
>JAAYEX010000012.1 GCA_012728535.1 Clostridiaceae bacterium
ACGGTGTCCTTTCATCACCATCTGCGTAATGGTGATTTCGTTTTAAACATGGTGATGGCCGCTATTGCAGACCTGGGTTATAAAGATCTTACGGTAAATGCGAGTGCGTTTTTTCCCTGTCACAAACCGCTGCTGGAGCACATCCGCCGGGGAGTGGTGAGCGGCATTGAGTGTAACTATATGGATGTAGTTCTGGGCGAAGAAATCAGCCGGGGTCTTCTCAAAAAACCGGTAATTTTCCGCAGTCACGGCGGCCGTCCGGCTGACCTTTACCGCGGTGACGCCCATATCGATGTCGCCTTTATTGCTGCGTCAAATGCTGACCAGGCCGGCAACTGCAACGGCTTAAGCGGTAAATCCGCTTTCGGTTCCATCGGCTATGCCATGGCAGACGCAGATAAGGCTGATTATGTTGTTGTAATCAGCGATCAGAAGTCAGCCTATCCTCTGCAGAGGAGCTCGATTGATGAAAGCCGGGTTGACGCCGTCGTCTTTGTTGATTCGATCGGCGATCCTGAAAAAATCGTTTCGGGCACAACCCGGGTTACCCGCGACCCGATCGGCCTGCTCATGGCCGACCTGGCCGTTGATGCCATTGCAGCTTCCGGCCTTCTTCGTGATGGTCTTTCTTTCCAGACCGGTGCCGGAGGAGCTTCACTGGCGGTGGCTCAGGGCCTGAGCGAACGCATGATAAGCGAAGGTATTAAAGGCAGCTTCGCTTCAGGCGGTATTACCGGCATGCTGGTGGAAATGTTAAGGGCCGGTCTGTTTAAAAACCTGCTTGATGTCCAGTGCTTTGACCGGGCAGCAGTTGAATCTATCGCCCGGGATGACCGCCATATAGAAATCAGCGCTTCGCGTTATGCCAGTCCGGAGGCCAAGAGCAATGTAGCCCGACATCTGGATGTGGTGATTTTGGGAGCAACGGAAATAGACCTCGATTTTAACGTTAATGTACATACGGATTCCAATGGCCTTATCATGGGCGGCTCAGGCGGGCATAGTGATACAGCGGCCGAGTCTTTTATGTCGATGATCATAGCACCTTTGTTCAGGGCCAGACTTCCCCTGATTGTGGATCGGACAGCTTGTATTTCAACACCGGGAACGGATGTCGATGTCCTGCTGACGCAATATGGTATTGCAGTCAATCCCCGTCGGGCGGACCTGAAAGAGCGCTTTCAGGATGCCGGATTGCCACTCTTTGAAATTGAAGAATTAAAGACCAGGGCAGAAGGAATCTGCGGTGTTCCCCGGTCAATCAAAAGAAAAGACCGCACAGTCGGAATTGTACGGTCTCGTGATGGTGAGATTCTGGATCTGATTTATGAGCTGGCGACCTAGCTCCGCCCTCCGGCTTTTGCCTGTTTAAGCCGGTAGCGGAAACGATTTTTGGCCTCCAGGAAAGACATGGTGTCGGCGACTGTTTCTTCGAAAGGACGCGGAGAAAAACCTAATTCGCGCCGGGCTTTTTCATTGGAAAAATTCGAGTTGCTCTCCAGAGAATAAAGTGCATAGGGGGTGAAGAGCGGACGTTTCTTTGTCAGTTTGCCCCAAAATTCAAATAGTGGAGCCAGCAGCTTGACCAGTTTGAATGGTGCCATCTGACGGATTGGCTTCCTGCCACTGTATTTAGCGGCTATATTTAAGAGCTCACTTATAGAATGAACTTCATTACTCAGGATGTAGGTTTCGCCGGAACGACCCTTTTCAGCCGCAGCAATCAGGCCATCAGCAGCATCCCGTACATCAACCATATCGTAACCGCCCTTAACCAGAGTGTTAAGACGTTTGTCGGTGAAATCCAGCAAGACCTGTACCAGACGCCCGTTCAGGTAATCGTTGGGACCGATTATGCCTGAAGGGTGTACAACTACAACATCCAGACCTTCACGTCCTGCTTGCAGGACCTTTTCTGTTGCTGTAGCCTTGGTTTTTGCATAGGCTCCCTTAACCCAATCAGCATTGAAGCAATTAACTTCACTGATCGGAGCATTAAATTTCTTCTCAGGAATAGCATGAACTGAACTGCAGTAGAGGAAACGTTTGGCATTGTACTTGCGCGCCATGTCGATCATGTTCTGAGTACCCTCAACATTAGTTTTTGTCATACGAGGATCATCTTTTGAGGCAATAGAAATCATACTGGCCAGATGCAGGACGATTATTTCCTTGTCTTCCAGACCTGAAAATACTGCGGGCAGAGTCCAGGGCAGGGTTATATCACCGGTATAAATCTCGCAGTTGAGTCCCTGAAGGGCTTCAGGACGTTCAGCTTCCATAATCAGACAGCGCACACTTTCACCTTTTTGCAAAAGCTTGCGCACCACTGTGTTGCCTAAATGGCCCGAAGCACCACTTACTATGTAAATTTTCTTTTTATCCATTATTAACTCCGGAAAACCTTTCCATCTATATGTAACTAGACTTATTTTATAGCATTAAAAGTTGAAACATAGAGACTCGGTGGAAATAAATGTGACAAGCCGATGAGACTTTGTGAAGGCGATATCTCAATCTTGACTTGATCCCTCACTATGTCGATCAAATAACTGAATACTGCTAAAATAATAGAAAGCAAAATAAGGCGGTCATCTGCCTCTGTGTTTGGATGATCGCATTGAAAGAATATCGGAGGCATTTATGTCATTTTCATTACGTATGCAGAAAAGCCATTTGTACAGTGTTTTGCTGTGCCCGCGGGGGGCGGCCAGACTGGCGGACCAGGGTGCCCAGATCGCACAGATGTATCTTTCGCCGTATGATCGCCTGATCGGTGTGATCGGGGAGAGTGGATCAGGTAAGAGCATCCTGATTAAAGGCATGTTCCCCGGTCTGGAGCTGACCAATGACGACGAAGGAGTCAATGTCCGTCCCTTGCCTTTGATGAAT
>JAAYEX010000092.1 GCA_012728535.1 Clostridiaceae bacterium
AATCGCACAAGTGACAAAGTCTCTTATGAACCCGAGCAGGTTGCAGAGATTGATCGCCGTCTGTCCTTGATTCAAATACTAAAAGATAAGTATGGTAAATCCGTGGATGAGGTCTTGCTTTTCCTGGAAAAAGCCCGCACTGAATATACTTTTTTAAAAGACTCTGAACGTATTTATGTAGAAAAAATAGCTGAAAAAAACCTCCTTTTAGAAAAACTGGCAGCCTGCAGTTCAGATCTTTTACAAGTGCGTCAGAAAGCTTCGAAGTCTCTGATCGCAAAAATAATCGAAGAACTGCGTTCACTCAATATGAAGGATCTTCGATTTGATGTGAGTATTACAGCTATCTCTAACCGCGGCACACTGCCTCGCGATCCACATCATGTTTCTTTCATGTTTTCCGCTAATCCGGGTGAACCCTTAAAGCCCTTAGTCGATATAGCATCCGGTGGTGAAGCCTCACGTATACTTTTGGCGATCAAAACTGTATTGGCTGATGTAGACAATGTTTCAGTTCTTATCTTCGATGAGATCGATCGTGGTGTAGCGGGGGAGACCAGCCAACGTATTGCGGAAAAACTTCAAGAGATAGGCCGGCATCGCCAGGTTTTATGCGTTACACACAGCGCTCCGATCGCGGCATCTGCTAAAAAGCATTTGTTGATCAGTAAAGTTGTCGATGGCAAGCGCTCACGTACAAATGTGCTGGAACTGAAAAATGATGCCCGCGTTGCTGAAATTGCCAGGCTGTTGAGTGGCAGTTCAAACGAAAGTGAAGCTCGCAGCTTAGCGTATTCATTGTTGGAAACGCATGGTAGTCTTTAGTTTGTTCATTCGCATTCATATTAGTAATTAAAAAAGCCTTACGGAAGGTATAGATATTTATGGGGAAAATTCAAGAAAATATTTTGATTCTTAACGGTCATGATCTGACTACTGATGACGTGTATAGAGTTGCTGTCAGCAAACAACAAGTTGCCTTTTCAGATGACGCCAGGGGAAAAATGCGGGCATCTTTCGAGCTGGTAAAGAAAATTGCAGCTAGTGGTAAAGCAAGCTACGGTATTTCTACGGGTTTCGGTGAAATGTCTAAGGTGTATATTTCTGAGGAGAATAATGCTGAGCTGCAGCATAACCTGATTGTAAGCCACGCCTGCGGTGTTGGTGAAGCCTTTCCCGAAGCGGCAAGTAGAGCTATTATCCTGCTGCGTCTAAACACGCTGGCCTCGGGATATTCAGGGGTTAATCCCAAGGTTACTGATTTATTGATGAGCTGCCTGAATGCGAACGTTTTACCTATAATTCCGCAACAAGGGTCTTTAGGTGCCTCGGGAGATCTGGCTAACCTGGCTCACATGGCCTTGTTATTGATCGGAGAGGGTCGTGCCATGTCAGGTGGGGTTGAAATGTCTGCTGAAGAGGCCCTGGCAAATAACAATCTAAAAGCTGTTGAACTGAGTGGGAAAGATGGTCTGGCGCTAATAAACGGAACTACTATTATGACTGCTGTAGGGACGCTGGCCTTGCTACAGGCAGAAAAATGTATGCAGGCAGCAACTGCTGCAGCAGCTCTTACTTTTGAGGCACTCCATGGCTTCACCGCTGCCTATGATGAACGTATTCATCATTTGAGACAGCAGCAGGGGCAGATTCTAACAGCAAGGTACATGCTGCAGCTTCTTGAGGGAAGTGAATATGCCAATACCAGACTGGAAGATGTTCAGGATCCTTATACCTTGCGCTGCATTCCGCAGGTGCATGGTGCCAGCATGGATGCGATCAATTATGTATACAGCATCATCAATCCTGAACTAAACGCTGTAACAGACAACCCTCTGGTTTTTGTGGAGACAGGCGAAGTTATATCAGGTGGGAATTTCCACGGGCAACCTCTTGCATTGGCACTGGATTTTCTGGCCATTGCCAGCGCTGAGCTCGCCAACATATCCGAAAGACGTATCGAACGCCTGGTAAATCCACAGCTGTCCGGCGGATTGCCCGCCTTTCTGACTGAACGCGGAGGCTTGAACTCCGGACTAATGATTTCGCAGTATACAGCCGCGTCGTTGGTGTCGGAGAATAAGATCCTTGCGCATCCGGCATCCGTTGACTCCATTCCCTCGTCCGCCAATAAGGAAGACCACGTGAGTATGGGAGCTATTTCCGCCCGGAAGGCGCTTAAAGTGACAGAGAATGTCCTCCATGTCATTGCAATTGAACTGATGTCAGCTGCTCAGGCATTGGACCTGCAGGAAAAAAGACAATTGGGTAGGGGAACACAGCTTGTTTATGATTTTGTAAGGGAGCACATCAGTTTCCTTGACAGGGATCGTGTACTGTCAGATGATATAATTAAATTAAAAGAACACTTGTCTCAAGGGACTTTAAGTCATGTATGGAGACAAGTTCAGGAGGTATGAATGTCGAAATTAAAAGATTTATCTGTGGAAGGCTTTATTGCTGAAACCGCCAGTGACTCACCGGCTCCCGGAGGAGGTAGTGTGGCTGCTCAGGTGGCGGCATTAGGCGCTGCCCTGGGCGAGATGGTTTACAATCTGACCAAAGACAAAAAATCATTTGGCGAATTAAGTGATGAGAATAAGACGGCGATTAATGCTGATTATGCTGCTCTAAACGCTTTACGGGAAGAACTCGTACATTTAATAGATGAAGATACAGTTGCTTTTAATACTTTCATGAATGCTTTGAGGATGCCGAAAGACACGGAAGAAGAGATCGAAGCACGTAAAGCAGCCATGGCCCATGCTGCGATTGTCTCTATGCGGGTCCCTCTCGACACTGCAGGAAAAAGCTTGCAGATCCTGAAACATATGGATTCTTTGGCCCGCTATGGAAACAAGAATTGCATATCCGATGCCGGTGTAGGAGCCCTTTTGGCCCGTGCCGCTGTCGAGTCGGCAGTTATGAATGTACGTATCAATTTATCCAGTGTTAAGGATGAAGATGTGGCCAATCAGGCGGAAGCAAGCTGTCAGAACTATCTGCTGGAAGCAGAAACACTTTGCGCAGAAATTGTTAAAGAAGTGTACTTGAAGATTTAGAAATAAATCTATTATAATCGTTCAAAGGCCGATCTCTCAACCGGCCTTTTTTCTTTTTAAAACAACTGTTTGACATCTACTTAAAGCCCAATTACAATTACATGCAGTAACTAACGATGACATTATAAGACAGTATATATTTTGCTATATTTTAATATCATTGTATTGTAGTTTGATAATTGAATATGGAGGTGATTACCATTAACTGGCTAGAATTATTAGTCGGTCTTTTTATAGGTGCT
>JAAYEX010000093.1 GCA_012728535.1 Clostridiaceae bacterium
CCATCGCCCGCTGGAAACACACGGAAGACTGCCTGGTTCTGGTCAGCGGCCATGCGACCAATGTATCCTTCGTCGGAAACTTCTGCAATCAAAGCGATCTGATTCTTTACGATGTTCTCTGCCACAACTCGATCGCTCAGGGTCTGGAGATTTCTCCGGCCTCCAGTCGTGCCTTCCCTCACAATGACATGGAAGTTCTGGAAGGAATTTTGAAGCGCAGGCGTGATGACTATGAGAAGGTTCTCGTTATAGTTGAAGGTGCCTACAGCATGGATGGCGATCTTGCACCGATACCTGACCTGGTTGCCTTAAAGAAAAAGTATGACTTTTTCCTGATGGTTGATGAAGCTCACTCAGCAGGGATACTGGGCGAACATGGCGGCGGCGTAGATGAATACTTTAATCTTGAACCGGATGATATTGATATAAAAATGGGTACACTTTCCAAGACCCTGGGAACCTGCGGCGGCTACCTGGCCGGTAGTAAAGCTCTGATTAACTTTCTGCGATACAACCTGCCCGGTTTTGTCTTCTCAGTCGGTCTCAGTCCGGTCTTGGCCGGAGCCACGCTGAAAGCAGTGGAAATTATTGAACGCGATAACAGCCGGGTCAAAGCATTGCAGAATAATATTGACATCTTTATGCGTGAAGCAAAGTACAGAGGATTTGAGACTCCCGCCAAGGGTGAGAGTGCGATTGTCCCGATCGTTATCGGCGACGACGTAGCAGACTTTAAACTCAGCATGCAAATGCTGGAAAACGGAGTTTTCGTACCACCGGCAGTATACCCGGCAGTCCCCCGCGGACAGGCTCGCTTACGTTTCTGCCTGACCTCTGCTCATAAAGAGGATCAGATAATTGAGGCCCTCGACCTGCTGGAAAAATTGATCATGGCCAAGTAAAGACGAGACAAAAGAATTCAACAAATTAGATCAAGCGCAGTTGCACTTAAGCAGCTGCGCTTGTTTTTTGTTTTGTTATGATCGCAAGGAAGAAAAGCAGGGGTAACAAAACAGCATTTTCAGATGAAGGCCTTCTGGCCCAATCCTTTTTCGCGGGCCAAATCCAGGGCCAGCTTGCCGGTCGCGATATCCAACAGAGCCAGTCCGGTTGCATCGAAGATAGTAATGTCTTCCTCTGAGATACGACCGGTAACTGTACCTGCCAGGACCTCTCCCAGTTCGCCCTGGATATTTTGTTCAGAAATAATACCTAATTTATAGGGGATCTCCATTTCGCCAAAGCTCAGGCACTGTTTTTTGTCATCGGCGAAAGCCCGGGCAGTTCTGAACAATTCAGGATCCAGCTCCTCCTTGCCCAGCATATCGGCTCCAATGCAGCTGAAATGAGTGCCCTGCTTTACCCATTCTTTCTTAATAATCGGAGACGTGGCTCTGGTGACTGTGATGACGGCATCGCTATCCTGCAAAAGAGCCGGCAGGTCATGGCTTGCAGTGAAATTTATTTTGCCCGCCAGGTCCAGATTAAGCTCTGATTTCAGGCCGTCTTCTATCTGCAAAAC
>JAAYEX010000094.1 GCA_012728535.1 Clostridiaceae bacterium
AGTAAAGTTACAAAACAGCAATAACGTTGAAGCGTAAAGCGTGACGTGTTAATATAAAAATGCCTGAGATGGATGGCGCTCTCATTTTTGGACCACCGTTTTAAAAAAGGGGAGTCCGTGTTGACGTGGAATGTGAATATGCCTGCTTGCAGGAAATTCTAAGACCACCGCAGGTCACCCACCTGGTTATAAATAGCTGGGTATCAAAAAGGGAGTGCGCCATTTCAGGTCTTTTTTGCTGTTTAATAAATGGCCTTTATTTATAATGTCCTGACTTGACAAAGGTGAAGGCCGATTAGATTTTTTCATGGAGGCATTATGCGTATTTATAACACTGCAAGTCGTCAAAAGGAAGAGCTGATACCGCTGGAGGAAGGGCACTTCAAGATTTACGCCTGCGGTCCTACCGTTTACGATCTTATGCATTTGGGTAATGCGCGCCCCATAATAACCTTTGATGCTTTACGCCGTTATCTCAAATATAAGGGCTATAAAGTAACTTACGTGCAAAACTTCACAGATATTGATGACAAGATGATCGACCGCGCCAGACAGAATGATATTACTGTCAGAGAGCTGGCCGACCAGATGATTGAAGAGTATTTTCACGACGCTGACAGCCTTAATGTAATGAGGGCTGACATTCATCCCCGTGCAACTGAATCCATCCCTGCCATTATCGAGTTAATTTCTATGCTCTGTGAAAAGGGTCATGCCTATGTTGCTGATGACGGTGTTTATTTTGAAGTCGCATCTTTCGAAGAATATGGCAAGCTGTCACACCACAAGCTGGAAGATCTGGAGGAAGGCGCCAGCGAGCGCGTCACGGATGTAGAAGGCAAGCGCAGTGCCCTGGACTTTGTCTTGTGGAAATTCAAGAAGGAAGGCGAGCCTTTCTGGGACAGCCCCTGGGGCGAAGGCCGTCCAGGCTGGCACATTGAATGTTCAGCCATGAGCCAGGAGGCTTTAGGTGACACTATTGATATCCACAGCGGTGGCGTAGATCTGGTTTTTCCACATCATGAGAACGAGATCGCTCAAAGTGAAGCGGCCAGTGGTAAACCTTTTGTCCGCTATTGGATGCACAATGGTTTCGTCAATGTAAACCAGATAAAAATGTCTAAATCCAAGGGCAATTTCTTCCTGGTGCGTAATCTGGCAGAACTTTATCCCTACGAAATAATTCGCTACTATATTTTGCAGTCACACTACCGCATGCCGATCAACTTCACCCTCACCGATGATGAGGATGAGGACAATCCACTGGATGCAGCTGTTACCAGTTACCGTCGTATCCGTACTTCGCTGCAGCCGCTCGAACTTGTAGCTAAGAACGCAGACGAATCCGGCGACAGGGAAGTCGATCAGACTCTAGAAGAAGCGATTGCAATCTGCAGGCGCGAGTGGACAGAGGCTATGGATGACGATCTCAATACTGCCGACGCCATCGCCGCAATCTTTGATCTGGTTCGCGCAGCAAATACCGCTGCAGCCAGTGAGAAGGCTTCCCGGGCGCTGCTTCTAAATGCCCGTGAGACGATCATTGAGCTCTTTCATACGCTCGGTCTGAATCCTGATGAGCAGGAAGAAGTCATCATCCCGACCCGGGTTAAGGAACTGGTGGACCTGCGGACGCAAGCTAAGCAGGAGCGCAATTTTGAAGAAGCTGATCGTCTGAGAGATGAAGTCGAGAAACTCGGTTTCAGGTTGGAAGACACAGCTCAGGGCGTGCAGATTCACTTGCTGGAAGACTAATTGGAGTTTTCTCATTGAAAAAAATGAAAAAAGTTGCAGGAAGGCTTGAAGTTAAGGATAAGAAGGCTTTAGGCAGCTGCATACCTACTATACTTATAGATGAGCCAAGCTACAGTCCTTTGAACAAGCTGCAACTCTTTGACTGTCCGATTTCCACCTTGGCTTGGATCGGCGATGCAGTTTATGAGCTGGAAATGAGGCTGGCATTGGCCAAACAGACTGAAGCGCCTGCCGGCACCTTGAATCTGCGGGCTATTGAAATGGTCAGTGCCAAGGGCCAGTCGGACCTTTTGGAAATACTCCTGCAGGAAGATGATCCCGCCGGGCTCAGCCAGGCGGAAAGGGCACTCCTGCAAAGAGCGCGCAACTATCACAGCAAGAGCATATCAAAAGGCGCAGAACAGGCGGATTATCGCTCAGCGACCGCGCTGGAAGCACTCCTGGGGGCGCATATGCTGGCAGGGAACACTGAGCGTGTCGCTGAACTCATCCGTTCCGCCCTGCAGGCTATGAATTAGATCTTCCGGCCGGAAGATCTACCGTGAATCTATAATTCAGAAAGGCTGTAGCAAGTGTCGAGAGAAGATGAGCAAAAATTTCAGAGAAACAGGCAAAAGATAGAGCTTGCACCCGGTGAGCAGATTGAAGGACGCAATCCCCTGCAGGAAGCTTTGCGGGCCGGTCGCAAGGTCAGGCAGCTTTACATTCTGAACAGAGCCAATAAGGTTTCTCAGAGTGATCCACTGGCAAAGCTGGCAAAGCAAAGCGAAGCCGGTGGCGCCAGCGTTTTCTATGTTGACAGGGCTGCGCTCGATTCCATTGCAATCTCCAATGCCCACCAGGGTGTGATCGCGATCGTGGAGGAATACGGGTATGCTGACCTTGATGCTGTTCTGCGCGCAGAAGAAGCTGCAGGCACTTCACCTTTTCTCATATTGCTGGACAATTTACAGGATGCCCACAATCTGGGAGCAATCCTGCGTATAGCCGACGGTGCAGGTGTCAGCGCCGTACTGATCCCCAAGCACCGCTCAGTTTCGCTTAACGCTGTCGTTGCAAAAACTTCGGCCGGGGCTATTGAATACGTGCCGGTTTGTCAGGAAACCAATCTGACGCAGACAGTGCTGAGACTGAAAGAGGCCGGCTTCTGGATTTACGGCACAAGTGACGCCGCAAAAGACAAGTATTACGATGTCGACTGGAAAGGCAAGGTCGCCCTGATTATCGGCAGTGAAGGCAGGGGTATCGGCGAAAAATTGCTCAAGCACTGTGATTTTCAGATCACTATCCCCCAGCGGGGCGAGATCAATTCTCTCAACGCTTCCGTCGCCTGCGGCATAATTACTTTTGAAGCTATGCGCCAGCGGGGACTCTAATGCCTGATATTCAAGAACGCGATCTTAAACTCTGGCTTCTCAGTCAGGCTGACGATGAGGAAGCTACATCTGAATTATTACGTCTTTATAAAGGTTTGGTACGCAGCGTCGCCCAGCCTTTCTTTCTCCAGGGCGGAGAAAAAGATGACTTGCTCCAGGAAGGCATGATCGGACTTTTACAGGCGATTCAGCAATACGATCCTCATCAGAATGCGTCCTTTCGTACTTTTGCCCGTCTGGTCATACAGCGGTCAATGCTGGACGCCGTACGTTCTGCATCCCGCAAGCGCCATGAACCGCTCAACCTTTCGATTTCACTGGAAGCGGAGATCGGTGACACAGAATCCGACTCCGGAATAGTTTTGGCTGACTTGCTTGAGGATGATGCTCCGGCACCTGATCAGGAAGTGATATCTACAGAACAGCTTGAAGCCTTTCTCGCTTTCATGCAAAATAATCTTAGCGAGCTGGAGCTCGGTGTTGTAAAAGGTTTGCGTCTGGGTATGAGCTATCAGGAAATAGCTGAAAGTCTGGGACGCAGCAACAAAAGTGTAGATAATGCCGTTCAGCGCCTGCGCGCAAAATTAAGAGATTATGGAAAGGCGGAAGGCAATGAATTCTCGCAATAAATCGCGAAATCTTATCCCGAAACGCTGGATTAGCCTGATGCTGCTTCTCGCTCTTATTGCGTCGACCTTGCTTAGCAGTGCCTGTAGTTTGCTGGAGTTCGGTACTTCAGAAAGAACTCAAAAGGTAGATGATGAATTGTTTATAGCACCGGAAAATGGTGAGTATCTTAACGAAGTTGAAACGGTCCACACTTTGATACTGGCTATGAACAACACTGATAAAATTGAATCTATCTGGCGTCACATCCCAAGCAAGCAGCGCAGTGAAATCAATCTGTCTCTCTTTGTCAGTTATATACGTATATTAAAGCAGGTTATGCCAAATAATGTTGTTTCATTCTCAAAAGCTACAGCTGAGGAAACTGCAGCCTTGCGTCTGAACATTTCCCGCTCTGTACCTGCCCTGGCCGATGAGGCTGATAGAAGTTCTTTCTGGTACATCCATACTCAGGGCAGCAATAATCTGCAGGAAAAATTCGCTGTCAGCATCAATAAGACTGAAGCCGGAGTTCCTTACTTTTCCTCAGCCTGGGTTGCCAAGCAAGCCTTCCTCTATGACTATATACGTCTTTATTTCAGTGCTTTGGAAGAAGAGAATCCGTCTGCACTTTTCGGCTTATTGCATCAGCAGCATAATACCCACATGACTACTTATGAACAGGCTGTCGAAAGTCGGGTCGCTGCTTTGCTTTCTTACTATGGAGAGTTCAGCAGCATTCAGTTGCGTTCCTATAAGATAGTCGAATTAATGCCCGGAAATGCCAGAGTAGTGCAATCCAGCCTTCCTGACGGTTCAGGTAGCCGTACTGTTTCCTTCCGTGAAAATAATGCTGTAGTCAGTGTAAATGAGAGAATTCCGCAAGTACTGGACTTGAGTGATATTGATATTTATCACAATGATGAATTAAGCTTCAGGCTGGAAAGTTCTACACACAGACTATTGTCATCGACCTCTTTACCTAAACTTGGTATCCCGCTTGATATCAGGCTGCTGTCCGAAAACGATGCTGATACAGAAATAGTGACTGAAGGCAAGGACGTTAATTTCCGTGTCAGCTGGCCCGGAATTCAGATCTATGCTTACGGCTCCTTTAATATAAATGACCAGTTTTTTGATGGCATTATAAAACGCGTGGATCTCTTCTACTCCGATTATGAAAGCGGAGGCGGTCTCAGTGTCGGAGATCCGATTAATTTACTGTATATCAAGTATCCCTTCGCACGGGAAAATGACTATCTGATTCGTGGCGAGAGTTATGGAGTTGACCTGACATTAGCTGTGCAGGTGGAGTCCGACTATATTGCTCGGCTGACTATCCTGTCAGAAGAAGCTCCACTGCCTTAAGGAGCATGGTATGCCTGAACTTCCGGAAGTAGAAACCATACGCAGGAGCCTGGCTCCTCTTTTGCTTGGTAAGCGAGTAGAAGGACTTGAAGTATACAGTCCCGGTGTCGTGATTGAATACGGTAATGTCACTGTTTTGACCGGTATAGTCTTCGCCTTACGTCGACGTGGCAAGTATCTCATGATTGACCTTCGGGAGGACACAAGCAAACAGAAACATCTGAGTACCATCATGGTGCATTTCCGGATGACAGGAAAATTGCTATACAAAGATCATTTTGAAGATGTGGCCAAGCATACACACGTCCGCTTTTGCCTGTCGGACACTTTGAGAGAATTGTCTTTTCTCGACTTCAACGATGTGCGTCGTTTCGGCAAGG
>JAAYEX010000095.1 GCA_012728535.1 Clostridiaceae bacterium
CTATTTTACAAAGCGGTGATCGGGTATACAAGGACGTCGTCTGATAACTTAGGTGCCTGAACCTAAGTTGTGTGGCACAATCAACGAACAGCACGGGTGGCCACCTTAGTTGATTTACAGGTAAAAACATGGTATATTACCGTTACATATATTTTGAAGGTACTGAATATTGTTTCAGTTCCTCTATTCTTGATTTAAGGTACTGATTATGACTGATTGGGCAGCTATTAAATACGAGACCTTAAAATGGGATAGTGTAGTCGACTTGCAACACTTGTCCAGGAGCAGCAGGAAGAAAATCCTTCCTACATATGAGTCTGCTCTTCCGAATACTGTTTCTGATAAAAATGTGAGTTTGCCGGCCGAATTGGATGTTGCTATATCCGATTTGATGCTCAATCTTGCGCGATTTGATCTTATTCAAAGTCAAAAAGATTTTTCTTTTCCGGCAATATTATTGCGCAGTGAATCGGCAGCAAGCTCACAAATTGAAAACTTAACTTCCAGCAGCAGGAATATTGCCTTAGCGGAACTAAATCCAAAAGCTCCGCATAACGCTCAGTTAATTGCCGGAAATATTTCCGCAATGAGGATAGCCATAGAAACACCCGAGAGATTATCGATACCGACAATACTTAAAATCCACGAAGTCCTGATGGCTCCTTCATTAGATAGTCTTGCGGGTGTGTTTAGAGATCAGGCAGTATGGATTGGCGGTCAAATCTATTCTCCTCATGACGCCATTTTTGTTCCTCCGCATCATTCACACATAGAGTTTTACATGAAAGATCTTGTCGCCTACGCTAATAGAATTGATGTTAATCCCTTGGTTAAAGCTGCGATTATCCACGCTCAGTTTGAAACTATCCATCCATTTGTCGATGGCAATGGACGTACAGGAAGAAGCCTGATTCACAAGTCTTTAAAAGACGATGGAGCTTTACAAACAATTGCACTTCCGCTTTCTGCCGGACTACTTAACAGTACAAATGAATACATGAATTCTCTTATATCATTTCAAAAAGGTAACCCTTTGCCAATCATTCAACAACTATTTAAAGCCTTGGAATTATCCTTACTTGTCGCCGAGAAAGCCTCTCGTGGGATTTCCTTGATTATTGAGAAATGGGAGGATGCTATTAAGGAAAAGAAAACTTCCGCTATTTGGCAGTTCCTGCATTATCTTATTGAACAGCCGGTTGTTAATTCAGCATATATATCAGATAAATTAGAAATATCAATCCGAGGTGCGAATAAACTTATCGCCAGAGCGATTGATTATGGCATTTTAAAACGCACCGGGAGTGAACGCAGAGGGATTTTCTATCAATCAGATGAGATTATCTCAGTATTGGATGAGATTTCCGATTTAAGTATCTTGAGGCGGAACTAAATCAGGAGACTTAGGTGCCTGGCAACTAAGTTATTAAATTCCCCCGACCATATGTTTGATGTGTTCTTGCAGTTTATCGCTGAAGTCATCGAGGTCATTAACACCAATAGCCCCTTCCCTGATCAGATAGTACAGGTTGGTAATTAGCAGTGAGCGTTTCATTTCAGCAATAACTCCGGTTTTCTTTTTATCCTGATTAATTCTCTTCTCCAGCTGCCAGAACTTTATTGAAGATTCCGCATCAGCAGATAGTATTTCAATATACTCCTGATTAAGTTTTTCCATATAAGCTGACTGCCAGTCCGGAAGTTTGCTTCTAAAAAGTTTCCAATCTCGCTCTGTATATTTATCTTCAATCATATCCGAAACCTTTCACAGCATGTTAGCGGTACATTTCTTTAAGTATACCCTTGAAACACTACAACATTGGATGGTTTGGCTTAGTCACTTACATAGTTATTTGTCATTTCGACACGTCTCTGTTTTACAAAGCGGTGATCGGGTATACAAGGATGTCGTCTGATAACTTATGTGCCTGGCACCGATTGGTTAAGATTTTGGGTAAAATTCTAAAAAAATAGGTGCCTGATTACCGATTAGTTTTTTGATCGGGCAACCAGCTTAGAAACTTAGATGTCTGACACCGTTGATGTTTTCAGCACGGCGGATATAGAATTATTTTCCATGTTATCAGATTGAGAAAGTATCGTATGTAATGTGAGGGGCCGTGCCTGTAGTTCGTAAAATCCATGTTTCACGACCTACATACAACAAAAACCCCCCGGAGAGGTGAATCTCCGAGGGGCCTGATGTTAACTTAATAACTTAGGTGCCTGGCACCGGTTGGTTATCAA
>JAAYEX010000096.1 GCA_012728535.1 Clostridiaceae bacterium
CCTGGAAAGCCAAAGAAGAGGATAAAGTCATTGCTTTGTCCAAGATGGGCTACGATGCGGATATTGACGGAGAAGCCTATGTAACCGTTTCCGGCCAAAACTCCAATAACTCCATTCGCTTCAGCGACGAATTTATGAAAGCAGTTGATACGCTCGATCGCAAGCCTGACGCTAAATTTAAATTACGCGGACGGGTTGATAAGAGTGTAAACCGCGAAGTTTCTGTAAATTCCATCTGGAAACTGTTCAATCAGTCAGCCTGGCGCTGTGCTGACCCTGCACCCCAGTTTGATGATACCTTCAACGCCTGGCATACCTGCCCGGCAGGTGAGGACGGTGACTACGGCGCTAAGCACAACCGCATCAATTCTACCAACCCCTGCGGTGAATATGCCTTCCTTGATGACAGCAGCTGTAATCTTGCCTCAATCAACGTTCTAAATTTTTATGACACTGATACCAAGCATTTAGATGTTGCCGGCCTCACACATATGATCAGCTTATGCCAATTTGTGCTTGAAGCCTCCATTCATTGGGGGCAGTTCCCTACCGAGGCGATAGCACGAAAAACCTGGGGCTTCCGTGCTACAGGTCTGGGCATGGCGAATCTGGCCGCTTTGCTGATGTCACTCGGCCTTCCTTACGACTCGGATGAAGCACGCCAGATCGGCGCAGCCCTGTCCGGTCTGATTACCGGCCAAAGTTATTGTGTCTCGGCCGAGATGGCCCAACGCTGCGGTCCTTTTGAACATTATGAAAAGAACAAGCCTTATATGCAGCGTGTTATTCGCAATCATAGCCGAGCAGCCGGAGTCCGCCATGATGAAGCAGAAGATCTAGGTTATGACTTGCAGCGACTTTCACATGAAACCCTGCAAGACCTTGGTTTAGCAGATCTTAGCGACCAGGTTAGGGCATGCTGGCAGCAAGCTGAGCAAGAGGGCGAAAAGCACGGCTATCGCAATGCTCAAGTTTCTGTAATGGCCCCGACCGGTACGATTTCCTTTGCCATGGATTGCGCATCAACCAGTATTGAACCGTTTTTCTCTCACGTAACTTATAAAAAGCTATCCGGCGGCGGCTATATGAAGCTGGTTAACCCGGTAGTGGAAAACGGCCTTAAAGCCTTGGGCTATTCAGCAGCTGAACGCAAAGATATAACAGATTATATCTTGAGAGAAGACGATAACGGAATGATCCTGGATGGAAAAATTGAAGGGGCACCTCATCTCAGAGAAGACGATCTGCCGGTTTTTGATACAGCAAACCAGTGTGGAACCGGCGAGCGCTACATTCATTATCTCGGCCACGTCAAGATGGTAGCCGCCATATCACCCCTGATTTCAGGAGCGATTTCAAAAACGGTAAATCTGCCCAATGATGCCAGGGTTGAAGACTTTGCGGATGTAGTCCTTACCTCATGGAAAATGGGTATCAAGGGCATTACTCTTTATCGCGACGGTTCGAAGTTCACTCAGCCACTGAACCTCCGTCTAGGAGCTGAGGAGCGCAGCGAAATACCCTTGTCGGATATGTCTTATCATGATCTATTGAATTATGCTGAGAACGCACGCACATCCCTGGCGGAATGTGAGGAAGAGCTTGCTTCGCCCAGTGTGCATGAACGCATCAAACCTGAAGGCATTCGCAGTGGCGTTACCCATCCTGCTCAGATCGAAGATGTAAAAGTCTACATCACGGTTAACCGCGATGAAAATGGCAAGGTTGTCGAACTCTTCATGACCACAGACCGCGAAGGAACTTTGATCACCGGTTTGCTGAACTCGCTGTCCAAGACAATTTCTGTCATGCTGCAATACGGTATCGAGCCTGAATCAATTTCCAAAATGCTGCGTGGACAAAAATTTGAGCCCTACGGTTTTGTTCAGCGGCACCCTTATATCAAATATTGTACTTCCGTGTCTGACCTGATCAGCAAGGTAATTGACATCGAGACCGGCGATTACTCCCGTGTTCAGGTCAGGCCTGACGGCAGTGAACGCAGGGGTGATGCTTCCGTAACCCCGACCCAGATCAGCATGGATGAGTACATCCACGAGAGTGCCGGTGATGCGGCCAAAAACGGCGAACGTCTATATGACGGCTCTACCTGCTCCAACTGTTCCGGTACCCGCATGGTTCGCAACGGCACCTGCAAGGTGTGTCTGGACTGCGGTGAAACAACCGGCTGTTCCTAATAATTGAAAAAATGACGGAGGACTTGAGAAAATGACCGATATTCGTGAAAGTTTGGGGAAGATTCATCTCTATGCCGGCGACGGCAAGGGGAAGACAACCGCCGCTGCCGGTCTGGCAGTACGGGCCAGCGGGAATGGACTCAAAGTGCTCTTTGCCCAGTTCCTTAAATCAGGGACTTCCGCTGAACTGAAGCAGATGGAAAAACTTGGCATCTCAGTAATCTCAGGCCAGCCCGTCACCAAATTCGTGTTCCAGATGAATGCTGAGGAAAAACAGGAGTCACGCGAATTTTTTGAAAATCGTCTGGAAGAGGTTTTTGCTGAGGTCAGGGCGGATTATGATTTGCTCATTCTGGATGAAGTTTTGGGCGCGATTTCTACTGAGATGATCTCGGAAGAACGTTTACTCGAGTTGTTGCAGTCCAAGCCCGGCTTGTTGGAGGTCGTCATAACCGGCCGTGATCCTTCGGCTGGAATAATAGCCCGGAGTGATTACTATACCGAAATGAAGATGCACAAACATCCTTATGAAAGCGAAGGCCTTGGCGCACGAGCAGGCATAGAATACTAGGTTAGTGAATGGAAAACAATATAGATAAATACGTGGAGCAGGAAGACGGCCGCTATTTTGAAGAGCGTCTGATTATTACTGACGATGTAGACTTAAATTCCAGGTGGACCCTGCAATCGATGCTGGCTTGGATGCAGGAAGTTGCAGAAAGTCATAGTCGTGTTTATGATTATGGCTTTGAAGATTTGAGGGCAAAAAATGCTTGCTGGGTTTGTCTGCGCTATCACTTGAAACTTGAATCTTATCCCCGCCTCTATGATAGGGTTCAAACTTATACCTGGGCTGAGCCGGCACGACTCGGCGTATATCCCCGGATGTTTTCACTGGAAGATGAATCCGGATCTGCCATGATCCGCGCTGCAAGCATGTGGAGCATCATCGACCTGGACAAGCGCAGTATGGTAAATCCGATTAAGCTGGGCTTGCCGTCCTATCCTACACGAAAAATCCAAAGCTTCGGTGACTTGAAAGCTCTGAGCAAAATAGACATACCGGAAGGTGAGGAAAGGCTTTACAAATACAGACCGGTTTACTCTGATTTTGACATGAACGGACACGTCAACAACACCAGTTACCTGCTATGGTTTGATAATCATTTCAGTCTCGAAGATCATAGAAAATATGAAGTCCGCGATTTGCTGATTCATTACAATCAGGAAGTGCGTCCCGGCGTGGATCTGGATTTAAGATTTATTCTGGCAGAAGACAAAGTGTTTTTTGCCGCTGACAGTGAAGCAGGAAATCACTTCCAAATGCTGGCCGTTATAGATTAAAGTTTCTTTTTTAAGAATCTCTTCTTGTTTGCACCGTCCGGGCAAGCTATTATTAAATGGTTAGATTTTTGGGATGTATTTTTACATAGTGTTGTGAAGAGGTTGACTTATGGAATCAGAGCGGAAGTTTTTAGTAATTCTTAGTGGCAAGGCAGGTCAGGGGAAAATACTGAATTCTGATTTGAGCAACCAGATCAGCCAGTCTTTTGAAAAAGCAGGCTTGTCTTCGAACTACGACATATTAATAACTCAGCATGAGGGACATATCAATGAAGCTGCCAAACTCTTCGCAGGAGAGTATGGTGATAAAGGTGTGGTCTACATAGCCGGAGGCGACGGTTCTCTCAATGAAGTGGCTCAGGCTATTCATGGAAGTGGGTGCGCTCTGGGTGTTATTCCCGCCGGTACTGCCAACGATTTTGCCAAAACAATTTTCGGCAAAAAAAAGATTTCCGTCAAAGACATTGTTGAAGCCATGCCGCACCCGGAGTTCAAACTCCTTGATCTGATGCGTCTGTCATTTCCACCCGGTGTCTGTCTTTACAGTCAATATGCTGATGAGGAAGTTTTGACAGAAGTTTATCCTGAGCCTAATGGTGAAGACGGCAAAGTCACCGCCTACGCTTTGAACGTAACATCTTTCGGCCTGGATACGCTGATCTTGCGCAGGGCTTACGAGCTAATGAAATCAAATCCTAAAATTGGAGGCAACGCTTACTATGTCAGCGTTGTAAATAATTTAGGCAGCAGGAAAGTCTTTCCGGCCAGATATGAATTGGAGTTAAGTAACGGCGAGTCAGTATCGGGACAGAAAGATTATGTGACCTTAGCTTTGTGTAATGGAGGTTTTTACGGTAACGGTTTCAATCCGGCACCGATGGCTGATCCATACGATGGCATTTTGAATCTTTGTGACGCGGTTTGGATGGGACGTATGCGTTTTTTGCCCCTGATTTTGCGCTATCTCAAGGGCAAACACCTGAACAGCCGCTACATCAGCATCACTGATGTGCTGTCAGGGAGTTTTGTTTCTGCAAATGATGAAGAGATTTTAGGTAATTATGATGGCCTTATCTTCCGTGCACCATCGTTTTCTTTTGAGGTCATTCCCCGGACACTTCCCTTCGCGCGCTTGAAGATCTAGTACTTTTCTTCAAGTCTTGGCGCTTCTTCTGAGACCTTAGCTGCCTCTGCCTGTCGTATTGCAGGATCGCGCCGCATTATTGCGAGCAGACCAATGCTTATACCGTCGAGGATTAAGGTCACAGATATGGGAATGGTCAGTATTTCTATCCCCAAAGGTTTATGCAGAATCAGAACCATACCCCCGGCAAGAATCAGCAGGTTGAGTACAATGCTGACTTTCATTGTAGTTTGGTCGAGAAGTTTCAGTGTGAAGAAGGACGCAACTGCGTCTGCTACAAACCAGGCACCGACGAGATAGGTGGCTATGGTTGAGGCCAGATTAGAACTGACAAAGAGGAAAACCGCCAGCAAGATGAGAAGAATTCCCCAAACGAGAATCAGGTTTGGCCTGAAAGCGGACTTATCTTCCGTCCGGATGTAGATCCAGATGACTCTGAGCCCCTGTACAAGAGCCGCTACACCCAACAAAATTCCGATTATCTGCGGGATCTTGATAAAGTCCGCTAAAGCGATAATGCCGGCGATAAGAAATGAGATGCCGACGATCAGAGAAACAACTTTGCTTGTGATCTTCATCTTGTGCCTCCTTAGAACTCGTCCGTGTCCAGCCAGATGGTGAACGGTCCCTCGTTGCTTAGAGTGACTTTCATTTCTGCTCCGAATTCCCCTGTACTGACATTTTCAATATCCTTTTTCGCCAGCTCGACAAATAACTCATAGAGAGACTTGCCCAGTTCCGGACCTGCAGAATAGGAAAAGCCGGGACGGTTCCCGCGGCGCAGGTCGGCAAAGAGTGTGAACTGTGACACGATGAGACAATCGCCTTCGACTTGAGAAATATCCAGGTTAGTCTTACCGTTTTCGTCCGCAAAAATGCGCAGACGACGGATTTTATTCCATAGCTTACTGCAGCTGTCAGCGTCGTCCTCGCTGCCTACGCCAAGAAAAACAACATAGCCGGGTCCGATCTCCCCTGCTATTTCTCCATCTATCTGAACATCTGCACGTGAAACACGCTGAATCAAAGCTCGCATCTTAACCTCCGCAATCGGACTATTTTCAGTCAATTTTTCTAATATTCATTCTTTCTTTATTCTAGACTAAATGTCAGGATCTGTGCATTTTGTCCCGGTGAAAGTCTGAATATATCATGATTGACATATTTTCAGCTGACAGGCTTCCGGGGAGCTTTTCCCATTGTTAAAGGATTGAAATATTCACAATATGTTATTCTGATGCATAATAGAAATTAAAAGAACAATTATATGTCGTAGCAGAGGTCCTTCCGATCTACTGTTTGCCGGGAGAAAAGCGGTGGTCAGAAAAAGAGTTAATCGAACTCAGAAGCAAAAGAAAAAGCGCAAAAATTTCTTAAAAAGATTCAATCATTCTTACCCGATATACCTTGTAACAGGCGGCCTCCTGTTTGGAATGCTCTTGTCGGTATTTACAGTTGCCGGTGTCGCCTTGGCAGACTTATATGGCAGAGTGCGTTCGCCGGAGGAGCTTTCCCTGTTGGACAATCCCGACTGGTTGGACGACAGCAGTGCTTTTCCGGTCATAGGCCTGGGCGAAGATCCGGAAGACGGCCTGAGTGAAGAGACTGGTTCGAACCCGGATGATGATCAAATAAAGGGGAGCGAAGATGATCAGCAGGATGAAGCTTCTCGCCTGGCTCTGTATGGAATTGAGAATATTCTCATAATAGGGACTGACACGGTCTCATTCTCAGGCAGGTCGGATGTTATGATTCTTGCATCACTCAATCACAATACCCGAAAGCTTAATATGGTGTCCTTCTACAGGGCTGCCAATGTAAATATTCCCGGCTATGGACAAGGCTTGCTGAATTCTGCTTATGCTTATGGCGGAGCTGACTTGCTGATTCGCACGATTGAAGAGAATTTCCGTGTGTCGATCAATGGCTATGTAATTTTCAATTTCAATTCATTTATCAAATCAATTGATGTCATGGGCGGTGTGAATCTCTATTTGAGCGATGCTGAGGCTGCAGCACTGGGTATGTCCCCGGGGTATAATTGGGCTTCGAGCTCTCAGGCCCTCGGATATGTCCGCCTGCGCAAAATTGACACCGATTTTAATCGTATGGGCAGGCAGCGGCAGGTCCTGGATGCAGTGTTAAGTCAGCTGTCAGCCTGCAGTGCCGTAACCATATACAATGTAGCGACAGTAATCCTACCATCTGTTGTTACTGACCTTAATGTGATGTCTTATGTTGGTAAAGCACACACATACCTGTCTTACAGCAGGGACCAAATGCAGATTCCGCGAACATCGGACATGTGGATGTTTTATAATTACTATGGTCAGGAGAGCGGGGGTTATGACCAAAATGCGACCGCCAACTTACTGAGAGATTTTTTAACAAACTGAGGATTCAATTCACATTTATTCAGGTCTGTTGCTTTTACATACGTTTTAGTTTGCGGATGTCTGAAAGAGGTTTAAATGAAGTCAAAGCTGCAAGAAGCCTTTACGAGTAAAAACATAAAATTATATTCCCGTAATTTGCTTTACGATATTGTCGGCTCAATATTTTTCGGCATTGGTATTTATAATTTTGTTTCTTCTGCCGATTTTGCTCCCGGAGGAGTTACAGGTTTAGCAATTATTCTGAATCACTATACTGACCTGCCCATCGGTCTGGGTACTTTTTTGATCAACATCCCGATCATTGCGGTTTCCTTCAGAACCTTGGGTAAAAACTTTCTGGGCCGTACCTTCATGACAGTCCTGGTCAACACACTTATCATTGACCTTGTCTGCCCCCTGCTGCCGGTCTATAACGGTGAACGCCTGCTGGCGGCAATATTTTCCGGTGCCCTGGTAGGCGTCGGACTTGCAATTATCTATCACAATGGCAGCAGCACAGGCGGTTCCGACCTGATCATCATGTCTATTCGACGCAAAAGACCTCATATGTCGCTGGGCCAGCTGACCTTGACGATTGATGGAATGATTATTGTCTTTGGCGGCCTGGCCTACGGAGATATAGATTCCATTCTTTATGGCTTTACTTACAGTGCGGTAATGACCCTGGTTATGGACAAGCTCATGTACGGCTTTGTGTCAGGGAAAATTGCGATTATTGTAACTGCTCCTGAGCATACAGCTGCCATGAATCATACAATAGCCAATAATCTGACGCGCGGCGCAACAGTGCTGAAAGCTCAGGGGGGCTATACTGCAGCTGAAAAGGATGTTATTTTCTGTGCCTGCAGCCGTTCACAGCTGCCTCGCCTGCATTCACTGGTCAGAGAGATCGATGATGACGTGATGGTTATTGTCACCTCATATGATGAGGCGTACGGCAGGGGCTTCCTGCCGATAGACTCATCGCGCTAATTAACCTTGTTTAAGTCTTTTCCGTTGAGAAAAGCCTTCAGATTATCTGCTGCCATCTGCATCAGGCGGGTTCTGGTTTCTTTGGCTGCCCAGCTTATGTGAGGTGTGATAAAAATGTTTTTCGCCTTTAAGAGCGGATTGTCCGGAGAGATAGGTTCAGAGGAGACAACGTCTACACCGGCAGCGTAAACTTTTCCGCTGTTAAGAGCTTCAGCCAGATCATTTTCCTGAATCAGACCACCCCGGGCGTTATTGATAATGATCACGCCATCGCGCATTTGGGAAATGCTTTCACGATTTATAAAATGTGCGTTTTCTGCAGTCAGCGGGCAATGCAAAAAAATCACATCAGCATTTGCGTACAATGTCGGTAAGTCTACAAAGCGCAAGCTGTCACTTTCAAGCGCAGGATCGGGATCAACAGTGTGAGCGTATACCTTCATACCCAAAGCCTGAACTACACGGGCTGTTTGTCCGCCGATCGCGCCCAGACCGATGATGCCACAGTTTTTTCCGTTCAATTCAATTAAGGGAGAGAGTGTAAAGGCGAAGTCTTCCTGTGTCTGCCAGGCACCGTTTAAAACGGCCCGGCTATGGAGGCCTACCTGCGAAGCTATTTCCAGCAGAAGGGCAATAGCATATTGCGAGACAGCTTCCGGCCCGTAAGAAGGCACGTTAGTCACGACAACATTATTCGACTTTGCTGCCGGCAGATCAACAATGTTAAGCCCTGTCGCCAGAATGCCTATGTATTCCAGCTTTTTCGCCTGCTCCAGATCACTGCTGCTAATAACAGTTTTGTTAGTTAATACAATTTCAGCATCCCCCATGCGCTCAGCGACCAACTGTGGATCAGTACGGTCGTGCACGATGAGCTCGCCCAGTTCAGAAAATGCATCCCAGGAGATGTCCCCCGGATTCAAAGTATAGCCGTCGAGTACTACAATTTTTCTCATTTGTTTCTCCTTGAGTAGTGCTAGGAAACATACTAGCACATCGGCAGATATGAGCCCGGTAAGCTGATATGGTAAAATAAGCAGATAACTGAGGGAAACACTACAAACATATGAACTCTGATCAAGATAAATTTGACCCTTCATTTCAATCCGGACAGGAAAATCCCCCCGGCAATATTATGCGCAGCCCGATTTCCAGGACCGGCACAGGCAATAGTCCGGGCCCTGATAAGGAGGGCCTTGATTCACGCACGCGTGTAGCAAGAAGATCAGACCCCGAGCGGGTGCCGGCAGCCAACAGACGTCCGGCACCCAAGCAGCATAAATACACAGATGGTCCTGCAAAGGGAGAACAGAGCCGGAGTTATAAGAAGGCCAAAAAGGAATGGCGGAAACGTATCAGCGGCTATCCGACAAAG
>JAAYEX010000097.1 GCA_012728535.1 Clostridiaceae bacterium
AGAGAGCAGCGAGGATAAAACTTTCACTTTGTCAGCACTGGCAGAGTTCGACGGACAAGACGGGAAACCCGCTTATATTGCGGTTGACGGAGGTGTTTACGATGTATCGGAAATAAGTGAATGGGCTGATGGAACCCACGCAAAGGGACGATTCACGGCCGGCAGAGACTACAGTGATGAGATACGTAATGTTTCGCCACACGGCGCCGGTGTTTTGAGCCGGGCCAAAAAGGTTGGTACTTTGGTTGAATAGACTTAAGTAATATATAACTCGATTAAAAAGGAGTCCGGCAACAGCAGGACTCCTTTAATATTAGAGTCGAATAAGTACTCTGCTCCATGTCTTATTCAATGTCAGGCATTAAGGTCTTACTGCCTTCAAGACTTCTAAGCTCAGAGATTTCTTCGGTTATTTCAGCGACACCGAGATATTTGCCTTCAGCATCGCGAACAGCATAAAAGCGGATCATGATAAATTGTCCATCTTTCTGTATCCAGAAGTATTCTTTGTCTTTTTTCCCTGATTTAAAGTCCTTCACAATAGAGTCAACAACGTGCAGGCTTTTTGGAGGATGACAGTCTTCAACCAGGCGGCCGAGAACGGTTCTGGTGCGGGGGAAGACGCGGTGTTCGTTTTCGCTGAAATACTGCACTCTATCTTCAGTGTTTACAAAGGTAATATCGTAAGGAAGCGTATTGAGCAGAGCTTCCAGCTCATGAACATTGAAATAGCCGCTGGGCAGATCGATATCGTTGTTGCTTCGACGCTGGTCGACATCCTGCTCATCCTTGACCCAGGCTTTGATGTCGGAAGGACTGACACCCTCTACCCCATCGATAAAGGCATAGCCGAATTGGTAGCCCTCCTGAGCGATGACCTTCCAGGCTTCATCGTTGATATTATCCACCAACATAGGTTTCAGAATTTCATTTTCCTTCTGAATCATACTGCGGACTTCAGATTCCATCTCGGTAAAGAGCGTCTCATCATATTCACCGCTTTCAGCCTTTTCGATCGCTTGCTTGATCAAATCTCTTATCTGATCATCTTTACCCCACATAACTTTAGGAGGAGCAGTAATACCGTTTTTTTCAAGGTATGGGAACATCAGTTGTTCTTTGCGGGAATAGTGCCTGTCCAGCTTATACAAGTCTTTCAGAACATTCGCATATGTCTTATTGTCGTTAGAAGACAAGAAGGCTGCCTTGGCTTCGGCATAGGCTCCATCCAGAAACTCTTCCAAGCCGTCATTTTCTTTATAAAACACAGTGAGCGGATGGCCCATCACCGGGTCAACTGCAATAACCTCCACGCTGCCTTCCACGACGGATGCGTGTACATTACATAGCTGTAAGATATCTTCAATCGGTGTTCCGGTCTTGATCAGCTCTGCTTCTGCTGCAGCGATTTCGTTGGCGTCTACTGTATCAAATGTTTTCTGGAATTCCTCCCTGACATCTTCAACTGACGCACCCTCGCTCAATTGATGCAAAATGTTTTTTAGCGCTTCTGCTTGTTGTTGTTTTTTGTCTGACATATTTTTCTCCTATTCTGAATAGTTGATTTTAATGGCACGCGACTCAGCCGGCTGCCTTTGTCACGTTAATTAGTTACGACTAACCACATTAATAATAGTCAATTTCCTTATGAGAAATAGATACATGTGTATCAAATCTATTCTTTGGTCCGGACCAATTTGTTGAGCAGAATTTTGCAGCTCCGCTCGCTATCATCCGAATTAACCAAAATAGCTATGCCGGTCTGTTTAAACTCGGACCGGCATAGCTACAGAAAGGAGAAACTTATTTGCTTTTTTACTTATAGATAAATTCTAATAATAGAGTGGGGCAGCATGGTAGACTTCCGAGACATAGTAGATTTCATTATCGTTGATGCCGGCCTCCACCAGTATGGCCTCACCTCTTATTTCCAGTTCTGCGACAAAATTATCGAGACTGACCTGCCATAATTCAATCGAAGATTCTTCGCCCGGCCCCAGAACATGGCATTCTGTCTTTAGACTGGCAATGTAAGGAACCCATTCTTCCTTTTCATTTTCTATTCTATATCCATTAGGTTCGCTGCTATCATCAATCCAGGCAACTTCATCAAGAAAGAAAATGTAGGAATCATCATCACGGGCTTCACCTAACCTTAGAATAGCCAATTGCGGCTCTCTTGTTGCCGGCCTTCCTGTTGTTGGCTCTGTTTCTGCCTCGCTTGTGATAGGCTCAGTATTTTCAACCTTATCGGAAGATGTTTCCTCACCTGGAATCGTTGTTGCCGGCTGGCTATTTTCCCCGGTAGGACCGGATGGTATCTGATTATTCCTCTTGTCACAGGCTGCAGGCACCAGCAAACAAAAGACAGCTGTCAACACTAGCAAAAGACTTAGCTGCGTTTTAGTTTTTCTTTTCATCTAAAAGGTCTCCTCCCATGGCCTGATTACGAGAAACAATATTTGAGCAGCCTATACAGACAGGATAGGCTGCTCAGATTTCTATGCTTTCTTGTTTTGGAAGGCTCCGACCAGGAAGAGTACAGTCACGGCTAAACCGGTAATCAATGAGAGCACACTGAAGGTGCCGCCACCTGCTACAGTTAAAATATTACCGAGAACAGAGAAAAGTGCCGTCAGAATACCGAATATAATTAAGACATTTGCTTTCGCAGGTTTGTCGGCATTTACTACTCCCAGAATACCTGTGATTAAGCTCACGATTGCACTAATCAGCAGAAGCACAGCTGCAAAGACCAGGAGGCCGACTCCTTTCTGATCTGCAAAAATAACCGCTGCTACCCTTGCACCCAGAACTGCTATGATTGACCCGACAAGGCCAATTGCACCACCGATAATAAGTAGTATGCCTGTCACAAGCAATATTGTATTTTTCTTTCTTTCCATTTTAATTTACTCCTTATAAAATTATTTTATTCAAAGCTGTAGCCTATGCCTCCAGCTGTACGTATCCCGTTTCCTTCATAATCCTGGAAGGTCACCTGGATATAGTTTGAAGAATTATCTGAAGCCGGCCATACATAAAAGGATATTGTTTCACCTTCCAAGTCCAGTTCTCCTGCTGCTCCGTCGAAGAATGTTTCACAGATATCACGGTAAGACATTCCCCGCAATTCCCCTTTGTCATAGGCGCCCTTGAGCTGAGTATAGATATTCTTAAGCTCTTCAGTTGTAAAATCGGCAACTGTACCTTCCCAACCGATGTCAGGATCATCGATAGCGGGATCATCGATAGCGGGATCGTCGATATCCGGATCATCGATATCAGGGTCGGTCTCATTCGCCAACTCCTCTAGATACGCCTCATAACCAGGAGGAAGTTTTTTACCTTCGCGCTCTTCTTCTTCCCATAATTCTCCCCAGGGACGGAAAACAAACATGTATTCAAAGCCATCTTCGCCGGAAGTCGCCGGGTCATAGTAGGTGTCAGCGATGACTACACGATTACCCTCGTCTATAGGAGAAATGCCTATCCACCAATCACCGGTTTCCAAATCTGCGTCAAGGAAATAGCCATCGATTGTTTC
>JAAYEX010000098.1 GCA_012728535.1 Clostridiaceae bacterium
ATTCCCTTTGTTCTACACGAACAGAATGTTTACCCGGGCAGAGCCAACCGTCTTTTCGCCAAACGCGCTGCAGAAGTCTTTGTAACTAACGAAGACAGCAAGAAGAATTTTCCCGGCAAAGCCAAAATAACGGTGACCGGAAATCCTGTGCAGCCTGTTTTCTATACACTGGACAAAGAAGAGGGAAGACATGCAATCGGTATTGCGGAAGACCGGTTCCTTGTTGTAGTCACAGGCGGCAGTCTCGGTGCCCAACGACTCAACAAGACGATCAGTGACCTGCGGGAAAATCCCGGCTGGCACAGTCTGGTTGAGCAACATCCTGAACTGATGCTTATGCTCAGCACCGGCAAGGAACGGGAGAGCTCCCCGGAGGTTTTCGAAGGGATTTCCAACGTACAAGTTACCAGTTACCTCTACAACATGGCGCAATGGATGTCGGCATCTGACCTTGTTGTTTCACGCTCAGGCGCCATGACCTGTGCAGAATTGGTCGCTCTGGCTAAACCTTCAATACTGATTCCATATCCTCAGGCCATGGATGATCATCAGACGAAGAATGCGCAGAGCCTATCCGCTATAGGTGGATCAATTATGGTTAAGGATGAGGACTTCAACAGCGATTATCTTGTAGAAAAAGTTAGTCACTTTATTAATAAACCTGAAGAACTGCAGGCTATGTCAGAGGCTCTTGCTTCCACGGACAGACTACCCGCAGCTCAGTTAATCTATCAGAAGATCGCTCCGTATCTTTCGGAAAAGGATAACGGCGATAATGAGCAAATCAAGTAATAAAAAGAATTCGACCCGTCGTTCAGCTCTCAAAAGATCACAAGAGTCTCAACGACCTAAGAACGCCAGCTTCCGGCCCTCACCCTTTTCCGAAGAAAGCAGGAAGAAGAGGGAGAAAGAACGACGCCGTTCAAGTCTGAAGAGCAAAAAGCCGCTTATATTTTTATCTATTATTGCTGCAATCCTGGTAATTATTACCCTGCTTGCACTCGTACCCGGTTTCACTATTGAAACTATAGAGATTGACGGAGCCTACAGACTGGATGAACAAGGCGTGTATGACGGCATATCTCATCATTTGAGTAAACATTTCTTTTACAAAATAGGCGGAGATTTCAAATCATTGCTGACCTTGCATTATAAGCATGCAGAAGAGAAGCTGCTGGCTGAATCGCCCTTGTTGGACACAGTTGATGTGTATTTTTCCTATCCGGGGAAAATAAAGGTTGACCTTAAGGAAAAAACTGAAGTTATGTGCGTGCGCGTGCCCGGCGGCTATGTCCTGGTCGACAAGGATCTTACAGTTATAGAGCTGCTGGAGGAAGCCTCGGAGATCTTTCCCAGTGTCGAGCAGATTGTGCTGAAGGAGACAGCTGAGCCGGGAGTACAACTACAGACTGATCAGACTGAAAGGTTGCAGAAGTCGATCAACATAACCGCAGAGATTATTCGTAGTGACAGCAGCAAAATAGACGGTGAACAACTGCTACCACTAATCCGACATATCATTTGGCAGGACAACAATACTTTTTTCTTACACATTCCCAGTACGCAGGGGGGGATGATTCGTGTTAAACTGGATGACAACAGGTACTTACAGGATAGACTTGCGTTGCTTTCTGACTTAATCTTCGTTGAACAGTGCGCAGACAAATCAGCGGGTGAACTCGATATGACGGGAGCGACAATACATTTTCGTCCTGACAAGTCCTAAGGGGCACTTGTGAGATGTCCTTACAGCTGATAATTCCCACAAAACACTGAAGGGAGAGCAACATTGTTACCACTAATAGGCTTGCTAATCGGTCTCATCATAGGTTTGTTTGTTAGTGTACCTGTTCCGGCTGCCTGGGCGCCCTACCTTGCACTGTTGGTTCTCTCCGGAGTTGACATATTGTTATCAGTTCTCAATAAGAATAATGACGACAAAAGCGGCAATAAGAATTTTCTTCTGGAATTCTTTACAAACACTGTATTAGCAGTGTTTCTGGCAGCATTGGGTAAGCAAATTAACTTTGAATTATCGACCATAATCGCCTTTGTTTTCACCTATCGCATCTTCAAAAATTTCAGAGAAATTGTTGAAGATTTGTATGCAAAATACAAAGAAAAAAAGAAGTCTATCAGAAGGGAAGTCAGTGAAGTAGCTGCTCCGAAAAACACGGAAGAAGCTAAACACAAAAAATAATATTTGCAAACTGAAGCAATCCCGTTAAGACGACAACATGTAAATGGTTAAAACAGCGATAGTATATGGATTTGGAAGCTTCCTTATTGAAAAACATTTTTGTTTCATGTAAAATAACGCCAAATACATTAGAGGTATAAAGAAGAAACCTCGCCCAAAATCAGTTGTAAGCTTGTAATAACATCCATGAAAACTGATTTTATTACGAAAGGAGCATATCCTTGGCAGAATATAATTTTGACTTCGGTATGGACGATGATTTCTACGCCACAATAAGAGTAGTTGGCGTTGGCGGCGGCGGCTGTAATGCAGTTGACCGCATGATAGAAGATGGAGTGCAGGGTATCGAGTTCATTTCAGTGAACAGTGACCATCAGGCCCTGGCCCGCACAAAGGCCTCAACGGCAATACAGATCGGAGAAAAAGTGACTCGCGGCTTAGGTTGTGGCGCTAACCCCGAACTGGGCCAGAAGGCTGCGGAAGAGAATATTGAAGATATTGCCAAGGCCATTCAGGGCACCGACATGCTCTTTATTACTGCGGGATTAGGTGGTGGTACCGGTACAGGTGCAGCACCGATAATCGCTGCTAAAGCCAGAGAGATGGGAATTCTTACAGTCGCTGTAGTAACGACCCCTTTCCGTTTCGAAGGATCAAGACGTCGGCAAAATGCAGAAGCAGGCAGACGCAAGCTGGAGCAGTATGTTGACTCTCTTATCGTAGTACCCAACGACAAACTGTTAGAGATTGCCAGTGATGATACTTCTCTCGATGAAGCATTCTCCATGGCAGACCATGTCTTACAGTACGGTGTCTCCAGCATCTCTGATCTCGTTGCGGTACCCGGCCTGATCAACCTTGACCTGGCTGATATCAGACGGGTAATGACTGATGCCGGGGTTTGTCATATGGGTATCGGTCGTGGCAGCGGTGAGAGCCGTGCGGCCACAGCCGTTAAACAGGCTATGAGCAGTCCCTTGCTCGACACGACCATCGAAGGTGCTCACAGCATCATTATTAACTTTACCGGTGGACGCGATATGAGGATTAAAGAAGTCAATGAAGCTGCTTCTCAGGTTCGCGAGGCTGTTTCTCCTGACGCTGACATCATCTTCGGTGCGGTTATCGACGATAACATGCAGGATGATATAATTATTACGATTATCGCCAGCCGTTTTGAAGAAGAAGCAGTTAAGCAGCATGCAGCCAAGTCATCTCAGACTTCAGCTAATGTCGCTTCCATGGCTTCATCATATTCAACCTCACGTAAATCGATACAAGGTGACGAGCAGCAGACCCCGACCATGGATGATCTGCCCGATTTCCTTAAACCGCGCCGCCGCGAGATTCCGCCGGTAACATATCCACGTCGCGAGAGCAGACCGAGCGGCCGTGATAGTTTCGAGAATATTCAGGATGGCGAAAGGTATCGCCGTCAGACCGGCGAAGTTTTGGAGAGAATGTCTGAGCAGCGGGAGCCGAGAGTGCTTGATGAAGCACCTTCACGTGATGAGAATCCATCACAGCAGCCTGCTAAGAATAAACAAAGCAGACAAGGCGGTCGTGTCTTGCCCTGGTTCCTGCAGGATGAATTGGGAGATGATCGCGACTAAGCTTGCAGGTAATAGTTTAAGCTATTTGATGACGCGACCGGGTCTTGAATCAGGTCGCGTCTTTTTACATACGGACAAATGATAAGGAGGAAATCATGCGCTGTCCCTATTGCAATTTCAGTGATAATAAAGTAATCGACTCGCGTCCATCTGATGATGACAGTACGATCCGCAGACGCCGCGAGTGCTGCAACTGTGGCGAGCGTTTCACTACTTATGAACGTGTCGAGCTAATGCCCCTGATGGTGATTAAGAAAGACGGCAGCAGACAACCTTTTGATCGCGAAAAATTGATTGCCGGCATTATGAAAAGCTGTGAAAAACGACCGGTGACAACTGCTCAAATTGAAGAAATTGTTCATACTATCGAGCAAAGTGAAGGCAATAAACTACGCCGTGAAATTCCCAGTTTCGAGATAGGGGAACTGGTGCTGGAACAGCTGCGCGGTATTGACGAAGTTGCCTATATACGTTTTGCCTCAGTCTACAGAGAATTTGCCGATGTCTCCTCCTTTCTGGAAGAATTGGGCGGTCTGTTCAAAGCAGGCGCTGATAACATATAATGACCGGAATGAAGGCTTTGATGTGAGGTGACTATTCGCCTTCGCAGATATATCTACTAGAAATCGGACGGTGACGGAAATTAATCCTGAAAAAACAGTATTGATCGTAGATGACGATCCTCATATAGGTGAATTGCTCAAGCTCTATTTTGAGAATGAAGGCTTCCGGGTCGACGTTTGTTTCCGCGGTGATGAAGTTGTAGATCGCGTTCAGCAGCTAAATCCTGATGTTGTTATTCTGGACCTGATGCTACCGGGAATGGGCGGATTTGATGTCATGCGTGAATTGCGGCGTTACAGTTCAGTGCCCGTAATCATGTTGACAGCCCGCGGTGATACCCTGGACAAAATTGTCGGACTGGAGTTGGGGGCTGATGACTATTTTGCCAAGCCCTTTGAACCGAAAGAACTGATCGCTCGAGTCAAGGCTGTTTTGCGTCGTGCATCAAAAAGCAATGCTTTCTTCTCAAGTGAGAGTCAGGCAAGCGGGGACGATGTTATTTCCTACACCGATCTGGAAATAAATCGTACTCAGTATCTGGTCCGCCTGGGCGATGAGGAATTAAGCTTTCCTCCCAAGGAACTGGAGCTTCTGTATTTTCTTGCATCCCATCCCAACAGAGTATTTACCAGGAGCCAGATCTTAGAGAACATCTGGGGCTTTGACTACTACGGTGAACCTCGTACAGTTGACGTGCATATCAAGCGCTTACGCGAAAAACTGGATGTTGTTGACCATCCTGACTGGAATATCAAAACAATCTGGAGTGTAGGCTATAAGTTCGAGGTTAAAGGCTGATGAAACACCGTCTGTCGATTTATGGCAGGACCTTTGTCAGCCTCTCACTGGCGATCCTTATTATTTTTGCAGTTTTGGCTGTTGCATATACTTCTATTTCTTCAGCGACCTCAAAGCAGCTGCGCCTTGATGAACTGGAACGAAATTCCGATGAGATCGCCGACCTCACTTCACGACACATGCCTGAAGGTGGTAGGATTTTTGTCACATCTGAAGTTTCAGGCTACTGGACATTCGCAGCCAGGTCTACCGGTGCTATTG
>JAAYEX010000099.1 GCA_012728535.1 Clostridiaceae bacterium
ACAGTTACCGTTATCAGCAGTATCACCAGAAAAGTTCTAAGGCTTGATTTTCTCATGGAAATTCACCTCATTTATGTTTCTTCAGCAGAACTTATGACCTTGTTCGACTTGCCACAACAGACCAGTTTCCGTCGATAATCCCTTGTGACTTATCAAAAACTTATTTTAATTAAATTGCTTTCGTTTTCATAGGAATAGTTGACCTTCTCTGTTTTGGCCAAGGCAATTTTCATTGAAAGCTCATCCCCTTCTTCTATAGGGTTAAATCTTTTGCCTTCCCAGTGCATGATCACCTCACAGGCTTCACCGCCTTCAGCACAGGAAGCGTCAAAACTTAAGAGCAAACCTGCGTCAGGCAAGGCGGGAAGTATTACCGATACGCACATTTCTTCAAATATCTGCTGAAACTTCAAATTCTGTGCTGAGGACAGGGCATGCCTGTATCCGAACTCTGCCAGACTATTTGCAACTGCAACGAAGTCAAAGTTTCTGGATTCAATATCGTAATGGAAATTACGCAGCTGTTTTACAAATATCCGGGTCCTCTGCTTCCGGGGATGATCGAAAATATCCTCCGGTGCTCCTTCCTCATAAATAATGCCCTGATCCATATAAAAAATCCGACTTGAAACATCACGGGCAAATTTCATTTCATGGGTAACAATGAGCATGGTAAGACCCTCTCCGGCAAGATTCCGGATTACGGCAAGAACTTCTCCTACCATAGTCGGATCCAAAGCGCTGGTTGGTTCATCAAAGAGCAGGCCTTCCGGTCGCATGGCAAGAGCTCGGACAATAGCAGCACGCTGTTGTTGGCCTCCGGATAACTCATCCGGATAGTTCTTGGCTTTCTCAGCCAAACCGACAGTTTTTAAAAGCCTCATGCCTTCGTCATATGCTTCCTGCCGGCTAAGACCCAGAAGGTCTATAGGAGCCATCATTGTATTTTCGATTATCGTCAGATGGGAGAAAAGGTTGAAGGACTGAAATACCATGCCCATCTTCTGGCGCACCCTTGTTATAGTTGCCGAATCTTGATAAATGTTTACTCCATTCAAGAGGATTTCACCTGAGCTGGGCCGCTCCAGACCGTTCAGGCAACGCAGAAAAGTGCTCTTCCCGGTTCCTGACGGACCGATGACTGATATCACCTCCCCCTTGCTGATAGTGGTATTAACATCTATCAAAGGAGTTACGTTGGGATATTCTTTTCTCAAGTGCCGGACTTCAATCATTCTTCAATCACTCCTTTAAGATTACGGGATCTTTTCGCAGGATCAATTTTGATTTCAATCAAATTCAAAAGAGAGGTAAGAGCTCCGGCAATTAAAAAGTAAATAACTGCAGTTACAATCAGAGGGAAGAAAGCTTCATAAGTCCTGCTGCGGATAATATCGGATACCTTGGTTAGATCCTGTACGGTTATATAGCCCACAATGGAGGTCATTTTCACCATAGATATAAATTCTCCTTTGTAGACCGGCAATATGTGGCGAGTCGCCTGAGGAAATATGACCTTGCGGAATGTTTGGATATTGTTGTAGCCCAGGGCAAGGGATGCCTCGCGTTGCCCCCTGGGGACGGCTTCAATGCCTGTCCTCATCATTTCACCGACATAAACACCGAAGTTGATAGATATGCCGATAATTGCAACTATAATGGCATTGATGTCTACTGAGCCGAACGCTACGTAGTAGAGAATCATCAGAAGCACTACCATCGGAATACCCTGTATCAATCTTATGAATACTTTGGCAATGGTAGAAAACCCCCTCCTTTTACTCATACGAAGCAAGCAGATTCCAAAACCGAATACACTTCCGATTACTCCTGACATTATTGAAATAATCAAAGTAATACCGACGCCTCCGGCAATCAGCTTCCACCTGCTTTCCCTGATAAAAGTTTTTTGAAAACTATCAGAGACTTTTCCCCAAAAACTGACCCCGGCATTATCACCGGAATCTCCGTTAGCATCAAGAAGAGCACGTGTGATTATCCACTGACTGTAGGAGTGGTAGCTTTCAGAGAAATCGACACTTTGGCGGCGCTCATCAGTAATAGCAAGACCGCCTCCGGCCAGATCAAACTTTCCTGAAGTTACACCTGCCAGCATTCCGGCAATGTTGGACTCTGTTACCGTCAGTCCATAACCATATTCCTGACAGAAACGGCCGAGTAAATCAATCTCCAGGCCTGTCAATCTGCCCTCGAGCATAAAGCTGATTGGCTCCATGTTGCTTTGAGCTGCGTAGCGAATAATCCCTCTTTCATCGGTAAGCTGAGATCCATCAATTACTTGAGGGTAGGTATCCTTTGCGTTAAACCACTTATCATATAATTCTTCGAAAAGACCACTGTTTTTTGCAGTTAATATGTAAGAATCAAGCTCCAGTAGTACTTCACGCGAAAAATCAGTTCGTGCCGACATAAAAGCTACATGGTCCAAAGGACCCTCAAGTTCAAAGGCAGCCAACTTTTCATTTTCTCGGAGAATAAAGGGGACACGCGTAGCGACAGTCATAAAGCCATCAATCTTCCCGGTAGTCAGAGCTATGATCATGTCGGAGATACCTTCGAAGTAAAGTATGCTTGTGTCGGAGAGATACTCTGCTGTATAAGCATCCTGTATGCTGCCTGTCCTGACACCCATTTTCGCTTTGGCTGTGTTCATCTGCTGTGGCGAGGAAAACTCAGGCTGCGGATCTTTTTCCAAGTCAGACCCCTGCTCACTTATCTCGGAGGCAAAGATAAGAGAAGAATATGAACCGACGTAGTATAGCGTAAAGATAAGCGCTAGCAGGACCAGAGGAAGAATCAAATAAAAAACTACTCTCTTCATACAATCTGACCTCACTCCAAAGAAATAAATTCTGACATTCTTGTATACATTATTTCTTTTTCCTCTTTTGTAAAATAGGCATGCCAGGAGTCTTTTAACAAAATCATTTCATGATCTGAGTTTAGCAAAAGTTCATCAAACATAGCCGAGCTTTCGAAAGACGCGGTTTCATCTTCTTCAGAATGGATAACAAGGGTTGGAACTTCGACTCTTGGAAGATTTTGCTTTGTTATTCTCATTAATTTCAGGGGTTGGTATAGGACCCGAAACCAAAAAGGCATACTTATAAAGTACGGTTTTCCGATACTATGTGATTCCCGGTAGGCTTGTCTAATCTCCTGTTCAACCTTATTGAAAAGCAGCCTGATCCTTTTTGATGTTGCCTCAGCTTGCAATATATTTATTTTCAGCGGTGACGAGATAAGAACAACGCCTTTGATGTCAAATTTTAATGACGCATTGACTGCCAGCAAACCGCCGAGTGAATGCCCGACCAGATATATCTCTTTAAAAGATGAAAAGCGCATCAATTGACTGTCAAGATATTTCTCCCAGGATCCGAGCGTACTTCGAGCAAATGCAAATCCCGATTTCCCGTGTCCGGGCAAAAGC
>JAAYEX010000100.1 GCA_012728535.1 Clostridiaceae bacterium
ATGGATAGATGCTCACAGCAGAGCACTGGAGTATTATGGCGGTGTTCCGCGAATTGTAACTCCCGACAACACTAAGACAGCTATTACAAACTCTCATAGATACGAACCGACGAAAAACCCAAATTTTATGTTTTGGGCACAGCACTACAGTGTAGCGATCATCCCTGCCAGAGCGGCCAGGCCCACGGACAAAAACCTTGTTGAAGGCGGGGTAGGCTTAGTAAAACGTCGCATTCTATCTAAGCTTAAAGGACAGATCTTTTTCGATTTTGCCTCGCTTAATCAAGAAGTAAACAGATTACTGGAAAAAGTTAACAAAAAGTCGTACCAGCAGCGACCAGGAAACCGTTCAGAGATATTTGCGGAATTCGACCAACCGCTCTTACGTCCCTTGCCGGCTCACCGTTTTGAACTTCCTCAAGTCAAATGGGCCAAGGTTTCAAAAAACGGATACCATATTCAGTTTGACGGGCATCTTTACAGCGCGCCCTATCAGTTCCGAGGTAAAAAGATTCTCGTCTCCTCTACCAGTACGACTGTAGAACTATTATACGACAATCGGCGCATCGCGTTACATATGCGTTGTTATGACCCAAAGGTACGCCATATTACTGCTTTCGAGCACATGCCGGAGCGACACCGGCAACAACAGCTGGCAGACTGTATGACCGGCAGAAAATACAGAAACTGGGCTGAAAGTATTGGTCCCTGGACACATAAATTCATCACGTCGCTATTGCAACGATTTGTAATTGAAGAGCAAGCTTACCAAAGTTGTATGGGAATACTGCGCATGGCGGATAAATACTCAGAAGCGGCATTGGAAGAAGCCTGTCGAAAGGCCTGTGAACTGGGAATAGGCGGCTATCAACAGATCAAGAAAATTCTAACCAGAATAAAGCAGGAACAGGATCAGAAACAGTTAAATACACATGAGAATATAAGAGGCGCAAGCTATTACACGAAAGGATAAAACGATGCTTTATAATCAAACTTTAGAACAATTGAGCGAACTGCACCTGAACGGTATGGTGAAAGCCTACCGGGAGGTTGACAAGAACGACAGCTGGCAGGAGTTGAGCTTTGACGAGCGTCTTGCCTTTCTGGTTAATGAAGAATACGAACGGCGAATGAACAATCGGGTTAAGAGGAGAATAACTGAAGCCAAGTTCAAGCAGCCGGCTCAGTTAAGTGACATTATCTATGACCATGAGCGTAATTTGGATAAGGATTTCATTGCTCGCTTGTCCACTCATCAGTGGATTAAAAACCATGAGAACATTGTAATTACGGGCGCTACCGGAACTGGCAAGTCTTTCCTGGCTCAAGCTCTGGGTAACGATGCCTGTCGCCATGACTATCGAGTTCGTTACTACCGGCTGGGTGAACTCTTGAGCGATCTAAAGTTCGGCAAGGACGCTAACATATACAATAAGATTAGGGGGAAACTACAGCGTCAGGACATTCTTATTCTTGACGACTGGGGCTTAGCGGAGCTGGATATTCCTTCAGGCTACGAAATTTCCGAGATTATTGAAGATCGCCTCCATACCTCTTCCACCATTGTTGTCAGCCAGTTTCCTATTGACACATGGGATCGCATCTTCGAAGATAAAACTACTGCTGACGCAGTCATGGATCGCTTGATTTCTATGGCTTACACTATAGATCTTAAAGGTCCGTCTCTGAGATCTAAAGCTGCTTCCCCGGAGCTGCGCGAGTATAAAGAAAGCATGATAAAATAGTTACGCAACTGTAGGCTTTGTTATGAGAACGGACTGTCTGAGTCATTATGCAATTGAGGTGTCTGAATTGAATGAGAACTGGTGACTGAATTGATATGAGAACGGGTGTCTGAAACACATGCAATTAACCATCTGGAAGAAATTTCCAAAGCAAGAGAAGAAGGTAAGCGTAAATATCAAAAATTATTATTTTTCATTATTCTCGCAATAATTACCCTATTAGTCGCTATTATCATCATGTCTTTGATTAAGAAATTTCTCTAAGAC
>JAAYEX010000004.1 GCA_012728535.1 Clostridiaceae bacterium
AGGACTTAAGCTGGCACAAGGTCCAGGAAGGTGGTCTGGAAGAGTCTCAAGTCCGGGCACTGCTTTACCCTCAGAAGCTAATAGAGAGCAACTATGAGCAGCCTGACTGTGAGTACATCGAAAAGGAAGTGAGGAAAGTTGGCGTAACGCTTCAGCTCTTGTGGTTAGAGTACTGTGACAGAGCCCACGCTAACGGCAAGCGCCCCTACATGTACTCACGTTACTGTGACTACTATCGAGCTCATTCTCAAAAAAACAGAGCCACCATGCACATTAAGCGTACTCCTGGTGAAGAAGTGGAAGTGGACTGGGCCGGCAAAACCGGATACCTGAAGGATCCTGTCAGTGGAGAACTCATACCCGTATATATTTTTGTTGCAGCCATGTCTTACAGCCAATACAGTTATGCCGAAGGTTGTCTCAGCATGGATATAGATGCCTGGATTACTGCAAACATACATTTATTTGAGTTTCTTGGGGGAGTTCCCAAAACTGTTATTCCCGACAATTTGAAGACGGGCATTAAAAAACCTTCGTACTGTGAGCCCGACATTCAGGCAAATTATCAGGAACTGGCAGAGCACTACTCAACCTTTATCCTTCCTGCGCGCATAAAACGTCCGCGCGACAAACCCAATGTCGAGAGCTCAGTTAATAATTTGGCAAATAAAATCCTGGGGAAAATACGAAATCAAACCTTTTTTACTCTGGAAGAATTCAATGAGGAAGTCTGGAAATACGTAGATATCTTCAATACGCATGCCTTTCAGAAGAAGACGGGCAGCAGAGCGACTCTTTTTGCACAAGAGCAAGATCTGCTTACCCATCTACCTAAAACGCGGTACGAAATGGCAACCTGGAAAGTCGCGACCGTCCAACCTAATTATCACATCAGTGTAGACGGCATGTTCTATTCCGTCCCTTTCCAGTATATCAGTCAGAAACTCAATGTTAAGAGCACAAGTTCTCTAATTGAAATATTCAAAGCAGACACAAGGATCACAAGTCACCAGCGCTTGCAGGGGCGAAAGGGTCAGTATCAGACAGTGCGGGATCATATGCCTAAAAAACATCAGAAGTATCTGGAGTGGGATGAGGATCGCTTCTTATCCTGGGCAGAAAACATCGGCAGCTCAACAAGAAAACTTATTCAACTTTTGCTTGCCAAATACGCTATTCCTCAACAAGGCTTTCGCTCCTGCTTTGGCATTTTGAAGCTTGGAGATAATGGCAATGAAGAACTGCTAGAACAAGCATCAGCCAAAGTGCTGAGTTACACAGACACGCCCAGCTACAAGCTTGTTAAAACAGTCTTTAAGAAAATGAAGAATAGGGATGTTGACACAGTCAGGGAAGCTGACCCCAGCATAGAGCATGCTTTTATTCGCAATTTGAGAGGTGACGTGAAATGAGCAATCAAACGTATACTAAACTTAAAGCTTTGCACCTGTCCGGCATGGCTGAATGTTACAAAGAAATGGTTCTGGAAAGACAAGGCGGGATTCTCACTGCAGAGGAAGTGCTGACCCTTATGGTGGACAGAGAAGAGGACAAGAGAGTCAGCAGCAAACGCCAAAGATTAATCAAGAAAGCCGCTTTCGAACAGTCTCAAGCTTCACTTTCCGAAATAGACTACGACGAAGGACGCAAGTTGGACAGAGGAGTTGTACTAAGATTAGAAACTTGCGACTTCATAGACAAGAGCAGAAACATTGTCATCATGGGTGCAACCGGAAGCGGCAAAAGTTATCTGGCCTGTGCCTTGGGAATGTCCGCTTGTCTGAAGCTGTACAGCGTGCGCTTCACTCGCATGAGATCACTATTGGATGACCTCAGACTTGCTTCAGATCTGAAGCTTACCCGTTATACAAAGGAGTTGAAGAAATGCAATCTGCTTATCATCGATGACTGGATGCTATCAGAAATTGACGAGATAGAAACACAGTTCTTGTATGAACTCATTCATAACCGGGAACTGACTGAAGGGACGTCAACCATACTTTGTACTCAGTATGACCTTAAAGGCTGCGCCATGAAGATGGCGAACAGAACTATGAGTGATGCTATTTACGATCGGCTGGAGCATAACGCTTACATTGTCGATCTGAGTCAAAACCCAAATTATCCATCAATGCGGGAACGTTACGGGAGAAATAAGCGACCTATCTAAAAGTGGTCCTGGTGTCGGAACGATGGTTCCGTGACCTCGGAACTGGTGGATCAAGACGCAGCGGAACAGTGGATCCGCTGCGTCGTAATATTCAAGTGTTAGCAATGAAGCATATTCATTATATCAAATGTAAAGCTGACGAAGGAAAAAGCATACGTCAGATATCCCGTGAAACGGGACACGACCGGAAAACCATCAGGAAATACTTGAGTAT
>JAAYEX010000101.1 GCA_012728535.1 Clostridiaceae bacterium
CCAACATCATTATCACCCCTTATGCTGAATAATGCTTCAAAAGATTTATATAAATATTACTATTCACGGTCTATTAAAGCAAACATCAGCTCGGCTTCGCACACAATTTCATCGGTGACTTTTGCCACACCTGTGCCAAAGCCAAAATCGCCACGTTTCTTGGTGATCTTCGTTGACAGGTGGAGGGTATCGCCCGGCCGGACTACGCCGCGGAAGCGGACCTTGTCCACACCGGCGAAAAGCGGGAGTTTGTCCCGGTTTTCCTCTAATGAGAGCAGGGCCACACCGCCGACCTGGGCCAGAGCTTCAATCTGCAAAACCCCGGGAAAGACCGGTTCTTCCGGGAAATGTCCCTGGAAGAAAATCTCATTGCCGCTTAACTGCTTGATTCCCTCAGCACTTAGGCCAGGTTCCATTGCTGTGATACGGTCGACCAGCAGGAAAGGGTAGCGATGCGGTAGTATTTTTTGAATGTCCGTATATTCCAGTTGCATGTAAATCTCCTGACTTTAAAAAAGTTGAGCCCTATTCAGCTATGTAACGTTTCAAAACTATGCTGGCATTATGTCCGCCAAAACCCAATGAGTTCTTCAGGGCATAAGCGTAGCTGAAGTCTTCGCCGGCATTTGCAACATAATCCAGGTCACAGTCCGGATCGGGTTTTTCCAGGCCCATGGGTGGCGGTACCCACTGTTCTTTCAGGCCCAGCACGCAGAAGGCTGCTTCTACGACTCCGCTGGCCCCTAGTAAGTGACCGGTCATGGACTTGGTCGAAGAGACCTTCAGTTTATTGGCGTGGTTGCCAAATACTCTGCGGATTGCGTGTGTTTCGCTAGCGTCATTGAGTTCGGTAGAAGTTCCGTGCGCATTAATATAGCCGATGTCTTCAGGCTTAATACCCGCGTCCTCCACTGCCAGCTGCAGGCAGCGTGCTGCCTGTATGCCTTCGGGATCGGGAGCAGTCATATGGTAGGCATCTGATGTCGAGCCATAGCCGACGACTTCACCCAGGATCTTTGCACCTCGTTTTTTTGCATGTTCATAGTCTTCGAGAATAAGTGCCCCTGCTCCTTCGCCAATGACAAAGCCATCACGTTCAGCGTCGAAAGGAATTGAGGCCCGCTTGGGGTCGGTCGATTTAGAGAGCGCCCGCATAGCGGAAAAACCACCCACACCCATCGGAGTTATAGCCGCTTCAGCTCCTCCGGCTACGATTATGTCCAGATAGCCGTCGCGGATCTTGTGTAAAGCTTCACCCAGACCGTTGGTGGATGCGGCGCAGGCGGTAATAACAGCAGTGGACAGACCGTGCAGGCCCAGATTCTGGGCCACTGTGCCGGCAGTCATGTTTGCTATTGTTAAGGGAATAAAGAAAGGAGAAACTCGATTGTAGCCCTTTTCAATACCTGCCTGTTTCTCACGCTCAAAGGTATTAATACCGCCGATACCGGTCGAAAAAATCACGCCGGCGCGGTTGGAGTCGAACTCTCCCGCCTGCAGCCCGCTTTGCAGAAAAGCCTCGCGCGCGGCGATCAGACCGTATTGTGTTACTTCATCCATGCGCCGGGCAGATCTGCCTTCGATATACTCTGTTACTTTGAAATTTTTCAGTTCAGCAGCTAGGGCAATATCCAGCTCTTCTCTTTGTAC
>JAAYEX010000102.1 GCA_012728535.1 Clostridiaceae bacterium
CTTGTCTGTTGTGACCCTGGGGACACTTGCAGACAGCCAACGCTTTGACGGCGTTAATCCGGAAGAGCGCAGGCGTTATATGCACCACTATAACTTTCCTGCATACAGTGTAGGAGAAGCTCGCGGAGGCCGCTCTGCCGGTCGTCGTGAGATTGGTCACGGACATCTGGCCGAATCAGCATTAGATCCCGTTATGCCCAGCGAGGAGGATTTCCCATATTCAATCCGCTGCGTCTCGGAAGTAACAATGTCTAACGGCTCTACTTCACAGGCTTCAGTCTGCAGCAGCCGTCTGGCCCTGATGGCTGCCGGAGTTCCGATCAAGAAGCCTGTCGCCGGTATTACCTGCGGTTTAATGAGCAATCCTGACGACGACAGTGATTATATTACTTTCGTGGACATCCAGGGTGTGGAAGACTTCTACGGCGACATGGACTTTAAAGTCGCCGGTACTGATGACGGTATTACCGCCATCCAGGTTGACATGAAAATTGACGGATTAACTATGGATATTGTCCGTGAAGCTCTGGAAAAAACAAAACAGGCACGTCTGCACATTCTGCATGAAGCTATGAATCCTGTTATAGCAGAAGCACGTGAACATCTGGCTGCTTTAGCTCCGAAAATCGACCAGATCGATATTCCCAGCGACAAAATCAGGGAAATCATCGGTTCAGGCGGTAAAACGATCCGACGCATTACCGAAGAAACCGGAACCGAGATCGATGTTGAAGAAGATGGACCGGTCGGACACGTTTATATTGCTGCGACTGATCAGGAATCAGCTGCTGAAGCAATGAAGATCGTCAGAACTATTGCTTATGATCCTGAACCCGGTACAACCTTTAAGGGTACAGTCACACGCTTGATGAACTTCGGCGCATTTGTAGAAATCGTCCCGGGCAAAGAAGGCCTGGTTCATATTTCAAAGATGTCCTGGGGGCGTACAGAGAAAGTTGAAGACGCCGTCAGTGTCGGAGATGAAGTTCAAGTAACAGTCCTGGAAGTTGATGATCAGGGCAGGCTTAACCTCTCCATGCGTGATCCCAGTGAAAAACCTGAAGGATATACTGAACAGCAGCCAAGTCGCAGTGGCGGTGACCGTCGCCGTGACGACCGCTCACGTGGAGGCAGAGACAGAGATAATCGCTCGCGCGGAAGATCTGACCGTGATCGTGATCGTGGAGATCGTTCCCGTGGTTCAGACAGAGACAGCTCCGGCGGTGGATTCCGTCAGAACCGTCAACGTCCGCAGGATAACATAAATAAAGGTGATCGTAATACGCGAGAATTCTAGATTTAGATAAATAGTTGAAGATTAAGCCCGTTCTTTAATCTGAGCGGGCTTTTTTTTGTAAAAAAAGAGAGTCTGCTATTCAGAAACAGACTCTCTTTGGTCGGAGTGACAAGACTTGAACTTGCGACCTCTTGCACCCCAAGCAAGCACTCTAGCCACCTGAGCTACACCCCGAAGCCTAATCGATTTTACCTGTCGCTCAGCAAAGTGTCAAGGTTTACTTCGACTCCACTGTGCGGCAGTAACGATTCGAGAAGAAAAGCCTGCGAAACAAATCGTTCGAGGCTTTCTTTGGCAGGGGAGACAGGATTTGAACCCGCAACCTACGGTTTTGGAGACCGTTGCTCTACCGTTGAGCCACTCCCCTATATAGTAATGTCAAAATGCCAACGCGAAGATCATATCATGTATAATAGCGACATGGCAAGTGAAGAGCAAGTTAATTTAACGAAGAGATTATCAGCAGTAGATATATACACAGATGGAGCATGCTCAGGCAATCCGGGTCCCGGCGGATGGGCCGCTATATTGCGTTTTGGTGATATTGAGAAGGAAATATCCGGCTTTGAGGAGCATACGACTAATAACCGTATGGAACTTACCGCCGCCCTGATGGGTTTGCGCGCCTTGAATCGTCCCTGCCGGGTAAGGTTGTATAGTGACAGTTCGTATTTAGTATCCGCTTTTAACGAAAACTGGCTTGATAACTGGCAACGCAAGTCATGGAAAAATTCTGCGGGCACAGCAGTAAGTAATATTGATCTCTGGAAAGAGTTGCTGAAAGAAAATGACAGACACCAGATCAGCTGGATCAAGGTTAAGGGTCATTCCAACCATGAGATGAATGATCGTGTAGACCAGCTGGCCGTAAAAGCAATAAAAAATAATGTTTAATTGTTAAGAGGAGATGTATGGATCCGGATCAGGCAAATGATAAGCCACTGTTGAGAAAACCAAGCGTATTTGATCAAGGTAAGATAGAACTGCCTGTTGCTTCAGCTGAGCAAGCAGAGCATTCGCAATCGGAGCGAAAAAAGATAGCCTACCTGCATGAAGAGACACTATCTTCCGATCTACGCTTTATCGGCAGGGTTTTTACTGTTGAGTCAACTGAAGTACAGCTGCCTGACGGGCGCAAGTCCAAACGTGAAATTGTTCACCATCCCGGAGGTGCCTGTGTACTGGCTATTGACGACAACCGGGATATATATTTAGTCAGACAGTACAGAGTTGGAGCTCAGGCTCCCTTGCGCGAAATACCGGCAGGAAAATTGGAAGCTGATGAAAGCCCGCTTCTTTGTGCCCGGCGCGAACTGATGGAAGAAGTTGGCCTGATAGCTGACTCCTGGCAGTTACTGACGCAGTTCTATCCGTCACCGGGCTATACAGATGAACTTATCTATGTTTATCTGGCTACAAAACTCAGTAAAGGCAAACAACAGCTGGATGAGGGGGAATTCCTTACTGTAGAGAAATTGCCTTTGCAAACAGCCTTTGAGGAGGTTAAGTCTGGACAAATCAGTGACGGAAAGACTATTATTGCTATTTTAATGACAGCTTATCTGCAAGCGAAAGGTGAACTGTAAAATAATTATGGCAGAGAAAAATAAAAACAGTAGTGAATCTCCTCGTTTGGTACGTGACATCCTCGGTGTTTTTTACCTGACCATGGCTATTTTGCTGGGCATAGCATATTTTGGAAAACCTAATAGCCTGGGAGATTTGGGTGATTTACTGCGCTTGTTGGGGCGCGGCCTGATTGGCAGCTTCTCCTATGCACTCCCGCTAGTTTTTTTAGTCTGGGCTTTTTTATATTTACTGGAACGCCGCAAAGAGATTTCCCGTGCACGCATTATGACCTTATTGATCTGTGTACTTCTCATAGCTGCACTTTTTTCAATCTTTACTTTGAGTGTCAGCGACCTGAAGCTTTTGGTTTCAGAGCAGGAAGCTTCATCTTTATCCGGTTTTAAAACTATAGCTGCATTATGGTCTCACGGAGTCGATCCAGGGAAGCAAGTGAGTAGTGGAAGTTTAAGCGGCGGACTGCTGGGCGGCCTGATCGGACAGTCTTTGAGTTTTATTGCTACCGTCCCGGGTGCAGCAGTGATCATCACCGGCTTGATTGTTGCTACGTTGATCTATGGATTTTCTCTGTCTCCATCACGCTATCTATCTGATTTATCTGATCGGCACAGTAAGCGTCTTGAAGAAAAACAAGCTGCCTTTAACGAGGAGAATCCAACAGATGCTATCAGTGAAGATGATTTACCGAGAAGGGGCACGCTTTTGCCCAGCTGGATGGATGATGATACTGAAGCTCTGGAAAACGTTATAGCTGAAGGCAATCAGGCAGGTGTAGATATCTGGGATAATTCTCCCTACGGGAAGCCTGTTTTTAACAGTGATAATAGTGATGAAACCGGAAAAGGACTTGATTTTGCGCGTCCGCCCGCAGGTTATAGCTCTAAGGAAGTGTATGAGCAGACAGACGGTTTTAATCCGCCATTTATATTTCCTGATGAAGACAAAAAGCCAGGATTAGATACTGTAAGCAGTCCCATCCGGCCTGCCGTTTTGCAAAGTAAAAATACTCTACAAGAAGATATGTCTTCAGAGCGGGAGAAATGGGAAGACAGGGCTGATGCCAAAACAGCAGAGTTAGCAGCTGAGAGTAAGAAGCCGACAGTAGTAAGGCAGAGAAAAAGACAACAGATCAACCTTTTCTCAGATTACAAAGCACCGCCTCTTAGTCTGTTGCGTGAAGACAGAGCCCTGCAGAAAAGTTCAGCAGAAATTAGTGATATCAGTAAGCAAGGACTGAAGCTGGAAGACACACTGGAAAGTTTCGGAGTAGAAGCGAAAATCGTCAATTATACAACCGGGCCGACGATCACAAGGTATGAACTTGCTCCCGGACCGGGTGTCAAGGTCAGTCGTATTGTGAATCTCGCAGATGACATCGCCCTAAGTCTTGCTGCAACCTCTGTAAGAATTGAAGCCCCAATTCCCGGTAAACCTGCAATCGGGGTAGAGATCCCAAACAGAAAGACCAACACTGTATTACTACGTGGCTTGCTGGAAGACAGCGGATATAGAAATACTGACGGCCATCTTGTTACGCCTTTGGGGCGTGATGCAGGAGGAGATGTCATTCTTTGTGACATCACCAAAATGCCCCACGTTCTTGTAGCCGGTGCTACCGGCTCAGGCAAGTCTGTATGTATCAATAATATTTTGATCAGCCTGCTTTACCGTTACTCTCCTCAGCAAATGCGCTTACTTATGATTGATCCTAAAATCGTTGAACTGAATATCTACAATGGCATTCCCCATTTGTTGCAGCCTGTTGTAACTGATCCTGAAAAGGCTTACGGGATTTTGAACTGGGCAGTCACTGAGATGGAGCGCAGATACAAACTCTTTGCTGATCTCATCGTACGTGACATAGGATCCTACAACCTTCTGATGGAAAAACAAATTGCCGCTGCGGCAAAATCGTCTGAAAGTGAACAAGAAGAAGATTTGCCGGTGAAACTGCCTTACATTCTAATTGTTATCGATGAGCTGGCTGATCTTATGGCGACAACCTCACGACAAGTAGAAAGCGCTATCTCCCGTCTGATGGCAAAAGCCAGAGCAGCCGGTATCCACGTCATAATAGCCACACAGCGCCCTTCTGTTGATGTTATTACCGGGGTAATCAAGGCCAATATTCCTTCACGTATAGCTTTCGCGGTTACTTCGCATGTAGACTCCCGTACTATTCTGGACACAGGCGGTGCAGAAAGACTTCTGGGGAAAGGAGACATGCTCTATTATCCTCAAAGTGCAGCTAAACCCATCCGTGGCCAGGGGGCCTTCGTATCTGACCTTGAGGTGGAACGCGTCCTGAAATTTATTAAGGATTATTATCCCAGTGATTATGATGAAACTGTGGCTGACGCCTTAGAAAACCCCGACGGAACTGATGTTTCAACAATAAGCGGGGAAGAAGAGGATGAACTCTTAATGTCAGCCCTGCAGGTCTTAGTTGAAAACGGCTATGCATCAGTGTCCCTATTGCAACGCAAGCTGACCGTGGGATATCCGCGCGCAGCCCGCATGATAGACCGTCTCAATGAGTTGGGTTATGTTGGTCCCTTTGAAGGCAGTAAACCACGTGAACTTCTAATTACACCCGATCAGTTTGAGAGTTTGATGGAAGAAAAGGATAAATCGAACGGGGATGACTAAACTTTCCGCTGCAGAACAAATAAAGACAGCCGAAATTATTGCTATCGGAACCGAGCTTCTCTTAGGCCAGACTATGGACACTAACTCTTTTTATTTGGCCGAGAAACTATCTGATCTGGGTATCAACACTTTCAGACGTCAGGTTGTAGGAGACCACCGTGAAAGGATTCATGATGCCATCCGCCTGGCTTTGGAAGTGAATGACCTCGTAATCACTACCGGTGGTTTGGGAGCAAGTGATGATGACATTACTGTTCAAGTCGTTTCGGATATTACTGAGCTGGCACTTGTTGAAGACAGCTCTGTGACGGCAGCTATCCGTAAGCTCTACCCTGATTCTGATCGCCCGGACTTTATTATTCCCCGCGTACCTGAAGGAGCGAAAGCTTTTCCAAACAATAATGGGACCGCACCTGCCTCCTTAACAACTTTTTCCTATAAAGGCCAAATACGCCATATTTTAGTGCTGCCGGGTCCACCTTCAGAAAACATACCTCTGCTGGAAGAGCAGGTGATACCTTACTTATCACGATACAGTTCATCCCGTTTTATTCACCGCTATGTGCGTATGATCGGAATAGGTGAATACAAGATTGAACAGCATCTCAAGGATCTTGTTACAGGGCAGACCAATCCTACTCTCGCTCCCTATGCCGGTGAAGGAGGGGTTGTGCTGCGAATTTCACAAAAACTGGAAGAAGGTGATGAGGACAGAACCGGGCCTCTTATAGATATTATCGAAGAACGTCTGGGAGAGTACATATATGAGATCGGCACACGCTCTTTAGAGGAGGTTGTGGCTGAAAAGCTTCACTCGCACGATTTGACTTGTGCCTTTGCTGAGTCCTGTACCGGAGGAGCCTTGTCGGCACGTTTGGTATCTTTGCCGGGTACTTCAAATATCTTTAAAGGCAGTATTGTGAGTTATTCCAGCAGTGTCAAAAAAGATGTATTGGGGGTCGATCCTGCAATCATTGAAAAATACGGTGTAGTCAGTGCTGAATGTGCTCAGGCCATGGCAGAGAACTGCCGGAGGCTGTTAAAAGCAGACTTGAATCTGTCAGTAACCGGATTTGCAGGACCTGAAGGAGGGACTCCTGAAAATCCGGTCGGTACTGTATACTTTGCTTTAACCCATGGAGATAGTGTTTCTGTTTATAGAAAGTATTTCTCCGGTAATCGTCAAAGAGTAATTAATTATGCCGTAGCAACGGCTCTAGATCTCCTGAGAAGGAGCTGCACAGAGTGAGTAGCAGAAAAGTTAACAGTAAACCATTGAATCGAAGAAGCGCAGAACCGATTATGTCTGTAGCCCAATCTACTTTCATTGTCGCGTTTGCACTGACTTTATCCAAGATCTCAGGTTTCATTCGCGAAATCGTTATTGCCCCGACTTTGGGTTATGGCGTAAATACTGATGCCTATTTCATCGGCTTCCAAATTCCGGATTTAGTTTATCAGTTAATGATCGGCGGAGCCATTGGCGCAGCCCTCACCCCCTTTATGTCTTCAGGACTTGAAAAGGGGCAGGAGAGAAGAGTCTGGCGCAGTGTTTCCATCTTTATGAATGTTTTTCTGCTGGCTACAGCCGTCGCCATCATCTTCGGTATTATTTTTGCTCCCGGGATAATCTCATCTTACAATGCGGATAAAGATCCGGTTGTGATCAGTCGCGCGGTTGAAGTATCCCGTGCGCTTTTCCCGCAGATATTTTTCTTGATGGCAGCCGGCTTCCTTTCCGGCATTTTACAAGCATACCGTTTGTTTCAACGCAGTGCTTTCGGCCCGACAATATACAATATCGCCTGTATTGTTTTTATCATGCTTTGGGGAAACAGTACGGCAAAGGGCCCGACTCGTGCGGCAGCAGGTATTGTAGTAGCAGCTATAATTAACCTTGTTTTCATGGTCTTGATGACGCGTGATAAGTTGCAGCTCTATCGTCCGACAATTGCGATGAAAGACGAGGGTTTCCGGCGCCTCTGGGGTCTGGCTTTGCCTACTCTGATCTCAGGTTCAGTAATTCAGCTTAACTATATAATCCAAACATCTTTCGCCAACCAATTTACCGGAGCAGTTACTGCACTGCAGCACGGAACGACTACCTGGACGGCACCTTATGGTATATTCGGCGTTGCTGTCAGCAATGTTATGACCCCCACCTTGTCGAGGGCATATGCTAGGCGTGACTACCAATCCATGCGTGGCATTTTCACCCAGTCTTTACGTCGTGCAACTTATTTCGTAGCTCCTTTTGCTATAGCTTTTGCAGTTATGGCAGAAGAAACTATTGAAGCGATATACCAGTGGAACAACGCGATTCCATATGACCGTTTGCTGGTAGAAGCCGGTGTCTTACGCATTTATTGTCTGGCTATAATTATTCAGACCATAGTCTTGATGTACAACAATGCTTTTTATTCACGGCAGACTACTAGAATTTCACTACTCACCAGCGTATTATCACTGATTTTCACACCGCTGCTCTCGATGTTGTTTACCAAGGTGCTTAACCTTGGTATTTACGGACTGCCATTGGCCTATGTTGTCAATTCTGTCGGCCTGATGCTGCTGCTACACATCCTGTATCGTTATCAGATACCGGAAGCCAGGCCATTTCGCCTCTCACCTTACTATTTGCGTCTGATAGCAATTGCCATACCAACTACATTGGTCTTTCTGGGAATGAATACACTTCCTATCAATATCACAAACAAGCTAATGCAGCTGGCATTCTACGCTGTCAAGCTGATTATCGGCTTATTTGTTTATTATCTCTCAGGACTGGCAATAGACCTGCACGAAGCCAAAGATTTGCAGCGAATAATGCGCCGGGTTCTGCATCTGCAGCCAAGAAATTAGCTAATTATGTCAATTTGTCTGCTGTTGACTAAAAAAAACCGAAAATAAGATTGCTTTATTAATTGAAAAGCTTTAAAATAGTAGAACATAAGTTCGTTGACAGCTGAACAGGAGGAAGTTTAAGCATGGCAAGAAAAAGTAAATCTGCAAAATCAAGTCAGGATGTAAGCCCGAAATCAGCAGAAGAGCGCGAACGCGCTTTGAAGGCGGCACTGAATAAAATCGAAAAAGAGTACGGCAAGGGAGCCGTTCAGAGGTTAGGAGATTCCGAGGTAGTTGATATTGGAGCTATACCTACCGGTTCGCTAAGCTTGGATCTTGCTTTGGGAATCGGAGGCGTCCCGCGTGGCCGTATTGTTGAGATATATGGTCCGGAGTCATCAGGTAAGACGACTGTAGCTTTACACATGATTGCAGAAGCTCAGAAACTGGGAGGAGTAGCTGCTTTTATAGACGCCGAGCACGCTCTTGACCCCAATTATGCTGAGGATCTGGGGGTAGATATTGATAACTTAATCGTATCTCAGCCCGACTACGGTGAGCAGGCTTTGGAGATATGTGAAGATCTGGCACGAAGCGGCGCAATTGATATTATTGTGATTGACTCCGTAGCAGCACTTGTACCACGTGCAGAGATTGATGGCGAAATGGGTGACGCTTCTGTCGGTCTGCATGCACGATTGATGTCTCAGGCAATGAGGAAGCTGGCTGCAATTCTTAATAAGAGCAATACAACAGTAATTTTTATCAACCAGTTACGTGAAAAGATCGGTATCATGTTCGGTAACCCGGAAACAACTACCGGTGGCCGGGCGCTTAAATTTTACTCTTCTGTACGCCTTGATGTACGACGCATTGAACGCATCATGAAAGGTGATGAGAATATTGGTAATCGCACCCGGGTGCGCGTCGTTAAAAATAAAGTTGCTCCTCCCTTTAAAGAAGCAGAGTTTGACCTTATTTTCGGCAAAGGCATTTCACGCGCCTCGGAGGTTATGGATCTTGCTGTTGAGAGTGATGTTATGTCAAAAAGCGGATCCTGGTATTCTTATGGTGAGACACGTTTAGGGAATGGGCGTGATGCTGTCAGAGAGATCCTGGAAGAGAATGAAGAACTTTTAGATGAGATTGAAGATAAAGTACGCGACTTCTATTTCAATGACGACGAGGATGACACTGCTAATGTTGATGAGCAGAAGAAGGCCGGAGCTGTAAGCGAGGAAGTCGTTGATGATGTCGATGATATTCTTGGTCTGGATCTATGAGTTCGAGCGAGGAATTTGATAGCTGCCGCGAACGTGCTGTAGCTTTTTTGGGTCTTGATCGCAATAAATCCAGTGGGAGAGTAAGACAAAAATTACAACAGGGAAACTATGATCCGGATATAGTTGAAGCTGTCATTGCTTATTTAAAGGAAATTGATTATATCAATGATGAGCGTGCAGCCAGATATATCTGCCGTCGATATACAGGAAAGCGTCTTCGTTCCAGAAGAGCCATGCAATATGTCTTGAGTGATGCAGGAATAGAGCATGCTGTCAGCGTGAAGATAGCTGACACTTTGTCTGAGGACGAAGAAAGCAGCCAGGCTTTACTTGAAGCTTATTATAGGACTTCCATACCGGAATACTCCAAAGCGATGCGCCTTCTGGCACGCCGTGGTTACTCCGCCTACGTGTCCAACAAAGCTGTAAAAGATTTTCTATCCGTTGAGGAGGATATTATTTAACTTGTCAACTTATTATCTATTGAGTTTGGGATGTCCGAAAAATGAGGTTGATGCCGAGTCAATGGCTGTTTTATTGCGGGAAGCAGGGTATCGCGGTACCGATATAATTGAAGATGCAGATATCCTCATCGTTAATACCTGCGGATTTCTTGAAGCCGCTGTTGCTGAAGCTATTGATGCGATTCTGGACATGGCCGCATACAAAGAAAACACCGATGGCAGAGCTCGCTTTTTGATTGTTTGTGGTTGCATGTCACAGCGTTACAAGGCAGAAATACTAACTTCAATGCCTGAGGTTGATGCTGTTCTTGGAACTGCTCAGTATGGCGATATTGCAGAAACAGTGAAGCGTCTGGAAAGGGGAGAGGATCTGAGAGGTCTCTTACCGGGACGCCCCGGCAGTCTGGCACATTTGCGAGAAGACAGGATACCGTCCAATGGCAGGCAAAGTTACGCATATTTGAAAATTGCAGAAGGTTGCAGCAATGCCTGTACCTATTGCAAAATACCATCTTTACGCGGGGGCCTGCATTCCCGTCGTCTAGACTCAATAATCAGGGAAGCAGGGCATCTTGTTTCTCTGGGCAAGAAAGAACTCATCCTGATAGCACAGGATACAACCCGCTATGGCAGTGACCTTAGTGAAGATATCACTTTGGCCAAGCTGATCCGGCAACTGGTCAGTCAGCTTGAAGACATTGAACAAATCAGAATCATGTACGCTTACGCTGACGCAATTACAGACCAACTGATTGAAACCATGGCTTCCAACGAACAGGTTTGCAAGTATCTGGATCTGCCCATTCAGCACGCTTCCAACAAGATATTAAAGCGCATGCGTCGACATGAATCGGCTGAGTTAATAGCCGATCGAATTAAGCTTCTGCGCCAGGCCATGCCTGACATTATTTTACGTAGTACCGTTATGCTGGGCTTCCCGGGAGAGACTGAGGAAGATTTTCAACTTCTGCTTAATTTCATTGAAGAGATTCAGTTTGACCGCCTGGGTAGCTTTGTTTTTTCAGCAGAAGATGGTACTCCGGCTGCCGGCATGTCGGATCAGGTTGATCCTGAGATTGCTGCTGACCGTTATCAACGTTTGATGCAAGCACAAGAAAAGATTTCATTGGCTAAAAACCGGCAGCGCATTGGTGACGAAGTCATGCTTCGTTTGGATGATGTCGACGATGGTGGTATACTTTTCAGAGCAAGAAGCTACGGAGAAGCCCCGGATATTGATCCGATTATTCATTTAGCTTCAACCAGGCCTGACTTGACTGTAGGAAGCTGGTGCCAAGCGAGAATTGTCGATGCCGAGGCTTTTGATCTTTGGGGGGTTACGTTGGATGAATGTACCGAATAGGCTGACATTATTAAGGGTTCTACTGGTACCGTTATTTTTACTTTTCATGGTACCGGTTTTTGGAGACGGAACTTTTTCTCAGTTTGTTCTTTCACAAGGTGGCAGGGTAATTGCTACTTTTATCTTTATAATAGCTTCACTAACAGACCTTTTTGACGGTCTGCTGGCCAGACGTATGGGCCTGGTTAGCAATTTCGGAAAATTCCTAGACCCCATTGCTGATAAGTTGCTGGTCATTGGTGGTTTTGCAGCTTTTGTCGAGCTGGGCCGTGTTACTTCTTTCGTCCTGATGATTATCGTAGCGCGTGAGTTCCTGGTTACGGGTATTCGACTTCTGGCAGCAGAGCGTGGTGTAGTTATCGCTGCCAGCTGGTTTGGTAAGATTAAGGCAGTTGTACAGATGCTTACTTTAATCTTTTTATTAATTGAACCGTTTATCACCGGCTCCAGTTATAGTAAAGAAGCCTTTAGTTCAGCCTATGTCTTATTTACCAACATTATGATTATTGCTACATTAGTGCTTACCATACTTTCAGGCATAGATTACTGGTACAAAAATCGTGCGATATTAAGTGATTTGATTGAGAATCTCTGATCCGGTCTGACTGTTAGCTTAGGATTCGGAAGGATATAAGTTTTTTTAAAATTATTGTTCTACTAGGAGGATAGAAATGACAAAGAAAGAAATTTTTGAGCGTGTACGTGGCCTGCTGGCTGAACAGCTGAGCATTGAGGAAGATACGGTTGAAATGTCTTCCAATTTTATTGATGATCTAAACGCTGACTCACTGGATATTGTTGAATTAATTATGACTCTTGAACAAGAATTCAACCTCAGTATTCCGGATGAAGAGGCTGAACGAATCCGCACTGTCGGCGATGCAGTTGATTTCATTGCCGGTGCACTTTAGAGCAAGGGTTTCTGTTTGTTGTTAAAAATCAGACCCTGTTGCAACAGGGTCTTTTTACAGAATTATGCTTGATATGGATCGTATTGAACTGCAGAAAAATCTAAATTATTATTTCGAAAATGAAGGACTACTCCTGGAAGCATTGACGCATTCTTCCTATGCTTACGAGCACAGTAAGGTCAAGGCTCATAATGAACGCCTGGAGTCTCTCGGTGATGCCGTCCTGCAATTGGCTATCAGCACAATTTTGTTTGGGCGTGAGATTCTGAGCGAAGGTTCAATGACCAAACTGCGGGCGAGGCTGGTGTGTGAACCGACTTTAGCCCGAATAGCAAGGCAGATAGACTTGCAGTCGCAGCTCTTGCTTGGGCATGGTGAAGCTTTGAGCGGTGGTGCAGACAACGATTCCAACCTGGCCAATGCTATGGAAGCTGTTTTGGGAGCGATTTATGTTGATGGCGGCTATGACGCTTGTTTAGCTGTAGCAGAAGTTTTGTTTGCAACTTACATTGATCTGGCAATAGATGGGAAATTAATTTATGATCATAAAAGTTATCTTCTGGAAACAGCGCATAAGAAAGAATTTACTGTTGATTTTAAAATAATTGATCAAAGGGGTCCGGATCATAATCGTTGTTTTACGGCCGCTGTTTACGTTGACGGTGAATTGGCAGCTACAGCTGAAGGAAGAACCAAGAAAGAAGCAGAACAAGGTGCGGCTGCAGCTTATATTGAGCAATACAGAAACGAAGAAATGAAGTAAGGAATAAGAAGACGTGCTCTTATCGTTAGAAATACTTGGTTTTAAGTCTTTTCCCGAAGCAACGAGGGTTGATCTTGATACCGGCATCACAGCTATAGTGGGACCCAATGGCAGTGGCAAATCGAATGTAACTGATGCCATCAGGTGGGGGCTGAGTGAGCAGAGCGCAAGAATTCTGCGTGGACAGCGGATGTCAGACATGATCTTCAGCGGTACTGCCCAACGACGGCCGATGAGTTACGCAGAGGTAGTTCTTACTTTTGATAATTCAAAGCGTGTTTTTGATCTCGACTATGATACGGTCAGCATATCAAGACGCTATCACCGTTCAGGTGAAAGCGAGTATTTCATAAATAAAACAGCTTGCAGGCTTAAGGATGTCAATACCCTGTTGGTTGACACGGGAATAGGCCTGGACGGCTATTCGATTGTCGGACAGGGCAAGATTGACGAAATACTTAATGAGCGTTCTGATGACAGACGCCTTATTTTTGATGAAGCTTCCGGTATTGTTCAGTTTAAATCGAGAAAGGCAGAATCTGAGCGCCGACTGGAACGTGCCAATCAGAATTTGCTTAGGGTGGACGACATTTTGGAAGAACTGCGGCGCCAGGCAGATCCTTTAAAGCAGCAAGCTGAAGATGCCAGACGCTACAGTGAACTAAACGACAGATACCGAAAACTGGATATAAGTCTTTCCTGGATGCAAATTAAAGACTATGAGAAGCAAGCCGGTGAAGCTGAAGAAAATCAGAATATCGCAACACTGGAACTTATAGACGCAGAAGCTGCCTTAACTGCAATAAATAAGAAAAACAGCAGGCTTGACGATGAGATAGCTGAATTGGAAATCACTGTGGAAGCTGAAAGAAAAGCACATAATGAGCTTTCCGTTAAACTTGCTGACACTACCGGTGCTATTGCTCTTTCACGTGAGAAAGAATCTTCTTCAGAAGAACGCTTGCAGCAATTGGAAGAAGAGAAGCTTAGGCTGAATGAGCAGATTTCTATTCTTGCCAACACCGTAATTGACCGACAGGAACGTCATAGCCAGCTGGAAAAACAGTGCAAAAGCTATGAGGGTCGTCTTTTGGAAGCAAAGGAAGCTTTAGCAGAGGCGGTAAGCGGTTTAAGTAAAAGTGAAAAAGAAACAGATGAATTGCGCAAAGGCCGGGAAGAACTGAAGGATTGCTTATTTCAAGTTAACAGTGAACTCCAGAGTGCTAAAGCCGAAAACAGTTTTCTACAGGACCATTTAAATGCTTCTGTCGCAGAGTTATCAGGCGATCAATCTGATCTCAATCGTGCTGTCTTCGCTTTAGAAGAAGTCTCTGCTCGTCTTGAAGTGCTACAGGCAGAACTTGCACTGTCCGAGCAAGTTGCAGAAGAGATGAAGGCCGTCAGAATCGAAGCTGAAAGAAAGCTGGAAGATATTGATCAAAGTATCATTGAGCTAAGAGATAGTGAACGCCAACGTGCATACGAAGAAGATACATTAAGTCGTCTGGAGCAAAGCTTTGAGGGATATCAGAAACCGGTCAAGGATCTGATGCAGGCAATCCGGCATAAAGAAGAGCTGAGAACGGGAGTTGTCGGTCCCCTCGGTTCCTTACTTAACATTCCCGAAGACCTGGCTCTGGCAGTTGATGTCGCTTTAGGTGCTATGGTTCACAATATCGTTTGTGACACGGAAGACACAGCAAAAACTCTAATAGATTTTTTAAGAGAACATAATTTAGGTCGAGTGACATTTTTGCCACAGGCTGCCTTGCAAGTCAGTAAGATTGGCCAAGGCAGTTTAGATGCACTTCGTACAGAAAAAGGCTTCGTCGGCCTTGCTTCTGATCTGATTAAGATACGTCCGGGTTTGGAAAATGTACTGGATTACGCTCTGGGCCGCGTCTTAATAGCAGACAGTTTGGATGATGCCATTAAAATCGCACGCAAGAGTGGTCGTAAATACCGAATAGTAAGCCGCAATGGAGATATTATGTATCCAGGCGGGTCTATGAGCGGGGGTTCTCTGAGCAACAGGCAGAGCGGATTAGCTGGCAGACCGGCGAGGATCAGGGCCCTACAGGAGGAGCGTCTTGAGATTGCCCAGAAGATCGCAAGCATTGAGTCAGAATATAATACTGCACTTGACCGGCTCCACCTTGCCGCAGCCAGTGAGGAGGACAGTTTAAGCAGGCTAAGTCAAAAACGTTCTGTTTTTGCTGAAAGCGAATTTGATTATAAGAGCAAAGATAACCACTTAACTGCTTTAAAGAGCTCAGTGCATAAACGACAATCCGCTATTGAAAAAACAAAAGAGCAGATAGTTAGTAGTCTGGCTACATATCAGGATGCCGAGCAGAAGTCCGTCTCCCTGCGGGCTCAGATAGCTGACCTGGATGACAAGATTGCCAAGGCTGAAACGGAAAACCGCAGTGCTTCCGAACAACGCGAACTTTTGCGTGATGATGTAACACATTTGGAAATATCGTTGCAATCCCTGCAGGAAGCTTTGCAGGAAATAAACAGCAATATGCAAAGTTCTGATGAAGAGGAAGAAAGACACAGGCAAAGAATAGTTGACATTGATGAATCTATCGAATCTTATCGTTTGCGCATTAAGACAGAACAGGAAAATATCATCAAAGCACGTAGCAGTCTGGAAGTCATAGAACAACAGTTGATAGGGCTGGAACAGTCACTTCAGCTTTCCTCAAAGCGCCAGGTCACCATGCAGCAGGAAAAACGCGAGTTATATCTAAGCTTGCAGAGCAAGAGCGAACAGTTAGGCCTTCTTCGTAGTGCCAAAGCCAAACAGGAAGCTGCACAGGAGCGCATTGTTGAACAAAGGGACGACCTCCTCAATCGTATCTGGGAAACTTACAATCTGACCCTGCATGAGATTGAAGACAGAACTGTAGAAATTGATTCGCCGGCTCAGGCCAAGAGAGAGCGTAACAGGATCAGAAATGAGCTCGAAGCTATGGGCGCCATCAATCATAATGCTTTAAACGATTATGAAGCTCTTAGAAACAGACTCGAATCAAGTGAGTCTCAACGAAAAGATATTGAGAATGCCCGCAGCGAACTTAAGGAAGTTATTTCAAGCCTGGAACATGCTATGAGAGAGCGTTTTCAAGAAACCTTCCATCGTATCAATCAAAATTTCTCACCGGTCTTTTCTGATCTATTCAGCGGCGGGATTGCTCAGCTCAGCTTATCTGAAACTGAGGATATCCTGGATGCTGATATTGAAATCAGAGCCCAGCCTCCCGGCAAGAAACTTTCACGTCTTTCATTGTTATCTGGCGGAGAGCGATGTCTGACCGCTATTGCTTTGATTTTTGCAATACTTCAGTTAAAACCTACACCTTTTGTTGTATTTGACGAGATTGAATCTTCTTTAGATGATGTAAATGGTCAGCGCTTTGCAAATTACATCAAGAATTATTCAGACCATATGCAGTTCATACTGGTCACTCACCGCAAGCCGACTATGGAAGCTGCAGATCGTCTTTATGGAGTTACAATGCAGGAGAGAGGGATTTCCCGGGTTCTTTCTATGAAACTATCCAATGTGGACCAGGAGTAAAATATGGCAATTTTTGACAAGTTTATGAAAGGTCTGAGCAAGACCCGAGATTTTATCACAAATCAGATAACCCGTGTGGCTGCTGAATTTGGCAGTTATGATGAAGATATGCTCGATGAGTTGGAGATGACTTTGGTGGCTGCAGACTGCGGTTTACCGGCAGCTACAGAGGCCATTGACAGCATTCGCGAACACATACGCCTGACCGGAGATGCCAGCCATAAATCCGTTATAAATGTATTGCGGGAGAAACTGCTGTCCATGCTTGATGATAAGCAATTGACGCTTGCATCCGGAGAGCTGAACATATTCCTCATGGTAGGAGTTAACGGCACCGGCAAGACCACCACAGCTGCTAAACTGGCTCATCGCTACAAAAACGATGGACATCGGGTGATGATGGCAGCAGCAGATACTTTTCGGGCAGCAGCCATTGATCAGCTGAAGGAATGGGGCGACCGTACCGAAACTCCTGTGATCTCACATGAAACGGGATCTGATCCAGCTGCAGTTGTATTTGATGCCATACAATCGGCTAAGGCCCGCAAAACTGAACTTCTGATCGTGGATACTGCCGGCCGCCTCCACACAAAGAAGAATCTAATGGACGAGCTGGCAAAGATCAAACGTGTTATCAAACGGGAAGCTCCGGACGCAAAAGTCGAAACTTTGCTGGTTCTGGATGCGACTAACGGACAGAACGCTATTATCCAAGCCAGATCCTTTAATGAGGCTATTGAAGTCAGCGGACTTGTAATAAGTAAACTGGACGGCAATGCAAAAGGCGGTGTCGCTGTTGCAGTAGCCAACGAGACCGGCCTGCCCCTGGTTTTGGCCGGATTGGGCGAGCAGGTTGATGATCTTCAGGACTTTGACAAAAATCTCTTTGTTGATGCTCTGTTGCCATCTGAATAGCCTGTCAACTATTTTGCTTGACAGATTATCTTTTCATGATAAAATCTAGCTTGTGGATATTAAGACGCAAGATAATCTTTCTCATACTGACGTCTGTCTTTTGATGGATTTTTATAGTGGGCTTTTGACCAAGCGCCAAAGAGACCTGTTAACTCTTTACTATAATGATGACTTGTCACTCTCTGAAATTGCCGAGATAGATGGAACTTCGCGGCAGGCTGTTCATTCCGTAATCCGCAGAGGCGTGGAAAGACTGGTTGAGATAGAAACAAGTCTGAAACTTGTCTGCCAGCATCGCGAACTTAATAACATACTTAATGAAGTTAAGCTTAATGTTGAGAACAATAATTGCAAGAAGCTGAAACTATTGATAGAACGTTTGGATCGCAGCCTGAACCGATCACAAGAAGGAGACTCATAATATGGCCATCCTGGAAGGATTGACCTCCAGACTCTCAGCTATTACTGATAAAATGCGCGGTAAAAGCAGAGTCAGCGAAAAAGATATTAAAGAAATGATGCGTGAAATCCGTCTGGCTCTTCTTGAGGCAGACGTCCACTATGGAGTGGTAAAGGAACTCGCTGATTATATAAATGAAAAAGCCCTGGGAGCCGATGTAATGAAGTCGCTGACCCCGGGACAACAGGTTGTCAAAATTGTACACGAAGCTTTACTGGAAGTTCTTGGCGAACAGGAGAAACTGGCTGTTTCTTCCAGCGGTTTCACCGTCTTCATGTTGTACGGCCTGCAAGGTGCCGGTAAAACGACCACAGCTGCTAAATTAGCGCTTCATTTGCGAAAGAAGGGGAAGAAGCCCTTGCTTGTGTCTGTCGACGTACACCGCCCGGCAGCGCAGGACCAGCTTGCAGTTTTAGCAAAAAGTATCGATGTCCCTTTTTACATTAATCCTGAAGAAAAATCTGCGGCCAAAATCGCCCTCGAGGGACTTGACCGTGCCAAATACCTGCTCTGTGACACTCTGATTGTTGATACCGCCGGTCGTATGACCATCGATGATGAAATGATGCAGGAATTGCGGGATATTGATAATGTCGTACATGCTGATGACCGCCTGCTCATTGTTGATGCCATGATTGGTCAGGAAGCAGTGGAGATTGCCCGTCAATTTGAAGAACAGATCGGCCTGGACGGCTTCATCATGACAAAGCTCGATGGTGACGCCAGAGGCGGTGCAGCACTTTCCATCCGCAAAATGACAGGCAAACCGATTAAGGTTATCGGTACCGGTGAACAGGTCGGAGACCTTGAGCCCTTTTATCCGGACCGCCTGGCATCTCGAATCCTCGGTATGGGCGACGTACTTTCATTAATTGAAAAAGCAGAACAGACTCTGGATGAGGAAAAGGCACAGAAAAGTCTTGACCGTTTGCGTCAAAATCGTTTTACCATGCAAGACATGCTGGAGCAGCTCGAACAGATTCAGAATATGGGCTCTCTAAAAG
>JAAYEX010000103.1 GCA_012728535.1 Clostridiaceae bacterium
CATTGATTTTGGTCATGTATTGCCTGAGGTAGCCTGGACCATTCAGGAGAGGGTCAAGCGCGACGTTGAATCCTATACCGGTCTTAACGTAGATGCTGTGAATGTGCACGTTGTAGATATTATTTGTAAAGATACCGAATTCTTGGCAATGGAAGAAACTGCTGAGACTTTGACCTCTGATAGAAACGGCTGACTGGAGGACTACTATGAATAGCTGGGTTCGTTTCTTACTTACACTATTCTCTTTGTTGATGGCAGTTGTATTTCTGTTAACCATTATAGTGATAGTAAGTAATGTTGCTTTAACAACAGTGCTGACTATGGTTCTGGATATTGCGCAAAGACAGCCAATGCGAACCATTGTTATGGTTTTATCTTTGTTTGGACTATTATTATCCATTGCCACAATAGTTGTAACGATTTTGTCCGGAAGACTGCGTAAAGCCAGAATTCAGACAAACCCTATAGGCTCCATAGATATAGGTGTGGATGCGATTGAAAGTATAGCTCTTAATGCAGCCAAAGCTTCTCAATCCGGAGTAAAGTCCGCCAAAGCTCATGTAGCACCGTTTAAAGGCGATGCAATCTCAGTCAGTCTGGTTGTGATGGCTTACTCTGATGTAGAAATACCGGCAATGATGACCCGTGTTCAGGAAAGAGTAAAAAAAGATATTGAGCGTTATACGGGAATTGAGGTTGGCGATGTCAAAGTGCGTGTCAACCGTGTAGAGGCGATCGCAGCCCGTGTTGAACGCTAACAGGAGCAAATGTTATGCCATCACCCAGCTTATTTCAACGCATCTGGCAAAGTTTTAAACGTGGCGGCCCCGGGCTTGTGGGTGCAGTCGCCGGCTTTGTCGTTGCCCTGATATGGGTGCGTTTCGGATTATTTCGTTTATTATTTATATTAGTATTGACAGCTCTGGGTTACTATCTCGGTGTACGTTATTTCAGTGACAGGGAGACTGTCCGGCGTTGGCTGGACAAGATATTTCCTCCAGGGAAGTTTCGCTAAAAAGGAGTTTAGGTGAGTAGACATACAGCAAGGGAAAGAGCTCTGCAATTTCTCTTTGAATGTGAGATGCATTGCGAAGACATCACAGTGCAAAGAGAACAATTTTTGCTTTTACAAGAAAAAATTACAGCTGATAATCTCGAGTTTTTTGACGAACTGGTTTATGGAGTGCTCGAGAACAAGGAGGAACTGGACGCTCTCTATGCGCCCTATTTGCGCAAATGGACTCCGGATCGTCTGCCTATTGTTGACCGCTGTATTTTCCGACTGGCGCTTTTTGAGATAGTTCACGGCACAGTTCCGGCTTCAGTCGCAATATCTGAGGCCATACAGTTGTCTAACACTTTTGCTGAAGAGGATGCTTACCAATATATCAACGGGGTTCTTGGCGCTGTAGTGCGGGATAAAGAACTTGAAAAATAAAGGAGCTTTTCGTGAATAAAACATCTGCCGCGGCTGATGTCATGACAGTAGGCGAGTTTAACCGTAGAATTAATCGTTTATTTGAACAGGATCCCGAAATGCAAAGGGTTCGTGTACAAGGTGAAATTTCTGATTTTAAGAGTTATCCGTCCGGACATTCATATTTCACACTAAAAGATGATGAAGCAGCAGTTTCATGCGCACTTTTCCGTGGATCAGCAGGGCGCGTTAACTTTTCTCCGAAATCAGGGATGAAAGTTATCGTTGTCGGCAAGCCCAACGTCTATGACAAGACCGGACGCTTTCAGCTTATTGTTACCGGCTTAGAGCAGGCGGGGCTGGGGGACTTATATCTTGCATTCCAGGAATTAAAGAGAAAATTGGCGGACGAAGGATTGTTCGCCCAGGAGCGCAAACTGCCGATTCCTTATATACCAAAGCGCATAATAGCCATAACTTCGGAAAAGGGCGCAGTTATCAGGGACATCATCCATGTTCTTCAACGAAGATATCCCGGGTTTTCACTCATTTTAATCCCTGTTCCGGTGCAGGGAAAAGGAGCAGAACTGGAAATAGCAGCCGCTATCAAACGTGCAAACGCGGAAAAGCTTGGTGATCTTGTCATTGTTGGTAGAGGGGGCGGTTCTTTAGAGGATTTACAGCCCTTTAATGAAGAAGTAGTTGCCCGTGCCGTAGCTGAGTCGAAGATTCCTGTCATTTCGGCTGTAGGGCATGAGACAGATTATACAATTGTTGACTTTGTTTCCGACCTCAGAGCACCAACGCCTTCTGTGGCTGCTGAATTAGCAGTGCCGGATAAAAGGCGATTGATGGAGCGACAGGAACAACTCTCGTCAGCGCTGGAATTGTCTATATTGCGTAGACTTGAGAGTGAGAAAAACAGACTCAGGCAATTGCGTGAGAGACCTGTGTTGATTCAGGCAAAAGAATTTACTGCACCTCAACGCAGGCATTTGGACTATCTTAAAC
>JAAYEX010000104.1 GCA_012728535.1 Clostridiaceae bacterium
AGACGGTTCTGCCATAGCAGGGGCCGCGGTTGATATCAACCTCAACATACATATCCTGGGTCGTGAATAAATCCGGATTTATGAGGTAGGCAACACTGGTGACATCGTGCACAGGACCTGCCTCGAGGCCATAGGCGACGTACTGGGAGTGGAGGGTAAAGCGCATGATATCGCCAAAGAGTTTTCCGGCTTTATTGCCGAAAGCTTCCATGCGTTCAATAATGGTAGGCGTACAGACGGTCTGATCGGTTATATCCAGTCCCATCATAGTAATCTTGACTCCGCTGCTGAAGACGATATAAGCCGCTTCCGGGTCGGCAAAAACATTAAACTCCGCTGATGGAGTAAAGTTTCCGGTACCGTAGGCTCCGCCCATCAGGACGATCTCCTGAATTTTCGGCAAAATACCCGGCTCCATCCGCATGGCTGTAGCAATGTTGGTCAGGGGTCCAACCGGAACCAGAGCGATATCCCCATCACTTGCCATGAGGGTTTCGACAATATAGTTAACCGCATGTTCCGCCTGTAGTTCAGTTTTCAGCTCGCCGAAAACAGGACCGTCGAGTCCACTTACGCCATGGATATTTTCTGCCACCACCTGCTCACGCACCAAGGGGCCGGACATACCGGCATATACAGGCACATCCAGCTCAAGATGCTGAACCAGGTGTAAGGCGTTGACTGTAATTTTGTCCAGTGTCTGGTTTCCGGCGACTGTAGTTATTGCCAACAGGTCTATGGCCGGGTTATTGCCCGCGAGCATAATCGCTATAGCGTCATCGTGACCCGGATCGCAATCCAGAATGATTTTTTGTTTCTTCATGTTCGGCTCCTCCTGTTTAGTGCTTGCTTTAAGTATAAGCTATCAGGAAGGAGCTTATCCGGAAAATACCCGGCTGTGTTTCTGATAGCCGGCTTAATTATGGGATGGAGTCGAAACTGCCTGTTTCACAATATGCAATAAATGATTATGGTATATCGTATTATTGCATATATAATTAAGGATGGTTAGTACTTTGTGGTTCATCGATGGGCTTTATGGAAGAATAAGTCTTAGGCTATAAAAGTCCTTTGTACGGGCGAAGGACTAAAAGATAATCTTAATAGCTACATGGGCATTGAAAAGTCTCTGCATTTCAATTTTGATAAAGCAGACTATTGGCTTACCAGCATGTCGTGGTTTGGCGGTTTTCTTATTAGCCAATCAGGACTTTGCCCTTATCTGTCAGCCTGTATTTTTGTAGTCGGCTGGTCGGCTTATCGGGTAAAGTCATCTCAATCAAGCCATCGCTAATGAGCGGAGAAATATGTCGCGTAAAAGACCGGGAGTCTCCACGGATTCCAATTACCTCAAAGATATCCTTACGAGATAAAGCCTTTTCAGCTAACAACTTCAGTACCTTTTTTTGTGTATCTGATAAATCATCTGATAACATTTTTTCTTGATTTTGAAGTTTTTCCATTTGTCCGGAAAGGCTATCTAAAACCGCTGAGAGTGTAAATTCAATAAAGGTGCTACTATCGTTTGCTCTTTTGGCAGTACTTATTGCTTCGTAGTACTCAGGGCGTTTCTCATAGATAACAGACTCCATGGGGACCCATTCAAAAATAGAGTTCCATTTTGCTAAGATTAAAGTCTGCCACAGTCTTCCCATACGTCCATTTCCATCAGAAAAAGGATGGATAATTTCAATTTCATAATGCATAATTGCACTTTTCAATACGGGGTGTAAATCGCTTTCCTTGGCCCAAGCAAAGAGTTCATGAACCAGGCCGGGGACAAATTGTGGCCTTGCGCCAATATGAACTGTCACGTCACCGGCAAAAACGCCGACATCGCCACTGCGGAATTTTCCGAATTCACTAATTAAGCCGTCAGTCATCAAGCTATGTGCTTGCAGAAAATCCTTGATCGAATATGGATCATAATCCATTAGCCGATCATAAGCTTTGTAGGCATTTTCCACTTCCAAGATTTCACTTTGCATTCCCAGTACACGTTTACCATCAATGATGGCCGTTACTTCACCAAAACTAAGAGAATTTCCCTCTATAGCGAGTGAGGAGTGAATCGTTTGGAGGCGGTTTTCTCTGTGTAGACGGATATCTTGTTTGAAATTTGTGGAGTATTCAAGGCGCGTTACTATCTCAGCAATTTTGACCAAATAATCAGCTGACTTAACCGTTATTGTATAAGGAACTTGATTTGTCATTCTGCTGAATTCCCTCTCTTGAGTGTTTTTCTATGGTGAAGCAGGAATTTAAGTAACTGCAACAAAGCAGTTCAATAAGCAATTTACTTAATGCTCATCTTAGTGTTCTTCATAGTGCTTATCATAGTGCTTATCTCAGTGCTTGTCATGGTGCTTATTTCAGTGGTCGGGATTTTTATAGAACTAAATATATTTTACTACACGAATCCGGCATGCAGCCAGGCAAACAAGAAAGGGCAAGATATACTTCTTGCTTGTGTCCGGATTGACTAATTGTATGCGGCCACAGATTCAGCTACCAGATCCCGGAACTTCGGCAAATCAACGGCCATGCCGGCTGTGTGTCTAATAGCCGGCTTAATTAGGGGATGGGGACGAAACTACCTGCATTCTCTGTTGATTAAGATCTTTCATCTTAGTAGCTGTTATTAATCTATCCAGGGCAATCAAATAGGCACCCTGACGAAGGGATGTACAATGTTGGTCGGCTTTTTGCCAGACCTTATTAAAGGCTTCTACCATAATTGTTTCCAGCTTTTGGTTTATATCATATTCCTCCCATTTAAGGGAATAAAGATTTTGGATCCATTCAAAGAAAGATACGATAATACCCCCGGAATTAGCCAGGATATCGGGAACTACGACCACACCTTTTTTGGCAAGTATTTTGTCTCCTTCGATAGTCGTGGGCGCATTAGCACCCTCCACTATTACTTTTGCCTTAATGTGAGGAGCCACTTCTCCTTTAATTTGGTGGCCCAAAGCTGCGGGTACCAGGATGTCAACATCTTGAATCAAAAGTTCCTCTCTGGGAATTCTACGAATACCAGGTGAGTGGTAGTCTTTTAACAATTGCTCAGGATTCTCGGAAAACAGTTCCAATATTTGCTCGATATCCAAACCCTCATCCCGGTAAATTCCTCCTGAAACATCACTTAATGCAAGGATCTTGCAGCCGGACCTGTGAAGGTTTCTTACAGCAGACCTGCCCACATTTCCACATCCCTGAACTGCAACACGAGCGCCTTTGAAAGGAAGGCCATGTTTTTTACATATTTCTCTTGCCATCAGGCTAATCCCACGACCTGTGGCGTCAGCTCTGCCAAGTGAGCCGCCAAGTTCAACCGGCTTTCCTGTTACAACAGCAGGAGTCGGCTCTCCTCGCAAACAACTATATGCGTCCATAAACCAGGCCATTGTTTCCGCATTAGTATTCACATCCGGTGCCGGAATGTCTGTCTCAGGTCCGACAATAGGATAAATCAGACTTGTATATGCTCTTGTCAGTCTTTCTAGTTCGTTTTTTGATAATTCTGTGACGTCAACCTTTATGCCGCCCTTGGCTCCTCCAAAGGGCACATTAACCACTGCGCACTTAAAGGTCATCCAGGCTGCCAGGGTCCTCATTTCATCAGGATCAATACTTTGATGGTATCTGATACCGCCCTTATATGGACCCAGGACACTTGAATGCTGGACTCGGTATCCCTCAAACACTTGCATAGATCCGTCATCCATTTCAACCGGTATGGAAACTTTCATTTCTCTTTCCGGATATTTCAACCTTAGATAATCCTGTTCCTCCAAGCCAAGAAGGTTTGCGGTTTGATCCAGTATTTCTAAGACTTCGCCATATGCATTATTCTTATCATTCATGTGTGCCTCCATGAGAATCTGAAATTTTAGTTCCACCAATCTTATCTGTAGAAAACACGATTGTATAGTTATACGCATAATTTCATTAATATGCATAATCTTGCCCAGTGAGTCAGTCAAGCTATCTACACATTGACGGGAAGTTTGAATGTTGAACAAGAAGATTAAAAAAAGGGGCCATCCCTTTTGAGATGGCCCCCGATCATACGCAGTCTACTATTGATTTATTCGTTTTCGATGATATAAGCCAGGGTTTCCTTGATGGCGGCCTCCACATCATCTTCTTCATAACCCAGAGCCTCCATGACAGGCTTGGGATCGATGTAAAGGTCGCGAGAGTTCATTTCAGCTCCCTTGGCCATATGAATACCATGCTCCTTGCCATTTTCTTTGGCCTGCTTGTCCAGATTTTCATAGACAGGCAGCAGGGCCTCCAATGGAAGTACAGGTACCTGAGTTTTGCCGCTTTGGCCCAGACCTTCAACCATCATCTCGTAAAAGGTCTGGTATTTCATATTGATACCGCCCAGGGCATAGGTCTTGCGGTGTTCCCCTCTCTCCATGGCTCCTCTGGCGGCCTGAGCCACTTGCTTGACTGTCACCATGACGGTGCCTCCCGGCAGGGCGGGGAAGACATCCTGGCCCTTGATCTGGTCGGTAAACATCTTCCAGAGGGGCATACGCCCGGGAATGGTGCCGAAGATGTAGGGCAGTCGCAGGCTGTTGACAACCATGGCGCCCTCGCCCTCAGCAAAGGCAAGTTCTTCCTGGAGGAGACGCGTTTTCGGATAAGCCTGGTCCGCCAGATGGGTTTCCGGCCATCTTTGGGCGAACTCGGAGAAGTAGGAACCATAGACCACAAAGCGCTCAACCCCGCTTTGCCTGGCCA
>JAAYEX010000105.1 GCA_012728535.1 Clostridiaceae bacterium
CTACACAAGTGTTGCAAACACAATGATGACATTTAAGAAAAATGCTATCAGCACTGTGCTTTCTCCTTCTACTACTTTTGACGAAGAAGGCACTGACTAAAACAACATTCTGTATTATCCTCAGAAAGGGGTTATCTTGTGAAGCACATCAGAACAATTATTAATCCGACAATTAAAGCCAGCGAGGACGGTTCTGCCTGCTCTGAATGTCAGACATCCTGTCAGTCAGCCTGCAAGACAAGCTGCACCGTAGCAAATCAGCCTTGCGAACGTGAAGTGGAGGATCGTGATTGATCCATAGTTTTACTCTCCATGGGGACAATTTAGTTTACGACACGGAAAGTGGAGCCTTGCATTTATTTGATGACGAGGCTCTTTCCATTCTGCAACTGTATCAGGCCAAGCAAGGTAAGAGACCATCACAGCTTGAACTGGATTACTTCCCGGATGGATCTGAGATAGCTGATTTAATTGATCAGTTGATAGCTCAATCCCAGCTTTTTGCTGCCGGACCGGAAGTAAGATTTGAACAACTCTATCCTGAAGAGCCACGTTTCAAGGCAATGTGTCTTAATATATGCCACGACTGTAATATGCGATGTTCTTACTGTTTTGCTGCATCGGGTCAATACGGATCTGAGCAGCGCAGCAGTATGTCTGAGGAAACCGGTAAACGCGCCATAGATTTTTTGATAGAAGCGTCGGGACCACGTCGTAATCTCGACATAGATTTCTTTGGCGGCGAACCGTTGATGAACTGGAATGTTGTCAAGGAGCTTGTCGCCTACTGTGAAGAACAGGGTCCGGCTCATGGTAAAGATATCAGGCTTACCATTACTACAAATGCTCTTTTACTGAATGATGAGAAAATTGACTACATTAACAAGCATTTTAAGAATGTAGTACTTTCCTGTGACGGCACATCAAAGACGCATGATCATATGCGCCCTGATGCAGGTGGAAATGCAACCTATGAACGCATAGCTGCCAACATCCGTAAATTTGTAGCATTGAGGGGTGACCGTGAATACTATATACGCGGAACCTTTACCCGCCATAATTTAGATTTTGTTGATGATGTGCTGGCTCTGGCAAGCTTAGGCAGGAATGTTTCCATCGAACCGGTTGTAGCTGCTCCGGAGTTTGACTATTCAATCCGTGAAGAAGATCTTCCTCAGGTGCTGGACGCCTATGAAAAACTTGCGTTGGTATTGCAGTCGGATGAATCTGGGTCAAAAATTAATTTTTTCCACTTTAATCTGCAAACCGACAATGGTCCCTGTGTCTACAAAAGATTAAAGGGCTGCGGTGCGGGCTCCGAGTACTGTGCGGTTACTCCGGAAGGCGATATCTATCCCTGCCACCAGCTGGTAGGAGAAACTATACATCGCATCGGACACCTGACCGAGGCAGGTTATGAAACTGATTCAAGACAGCAGTCCGCTTTCAGTGAGTATCTTATGCCCAGCCGGGAACCCTGTAATTCATGTTGGGCTCGCTACCATTGTGGCGGAGGCTGTGCAGCCAACCACTGGCATAGCATGGGTGACCTTGACACTGTTGATCCCATTTACTGTCAAATGCTCCAAAAGAGATTGGAATGTGCCCTTTGGCTTTCGTACAAGCGCGGGTAGGGAAAAACAAAGTGCTTAACGAATAGTATTAATGAGAGCTGATGGGCAGAGATTAGTTTATTTCAGAAATAACTGAATATATCGTATATAAGCAGTTGGTTCGAAAGAGCAGGGCAGGATGGGCAGAATTTCCCGGGAATCAATCGATCAGGTGATAGCCGCCAACGATATCGTTGATGTGGTGTCTTCGTATGTTGATCTGGATAAAAAATCCAGCCACAACCTTTTTGGTCTCTGTCCTTTTCATACCGAAAAAACACCTTCCTTCAGCGTAACGCCATTGAAGCAAATCTATTATTGTTTTGGCTGCCACAAAGGTGGCAATGTTATCAGTTTTATTCAGGAGATTGAACATCTCAATTTTCCGGAAGCGATACATTTTTTGGCTAAACGTGTCGGTATTGAGATTGAGGAAGATGAAGACGAGCGCTGGCAACACAAGCGTGAAGAGCAGAAGTTGATTTATCACGCTCTCCTGGAAACAGCAGGTTTTTTTCATAAATCATTAATCGGCGATGCCGGTGAGGCCGCCCGCTCCTACCTGACGCGGCGCGGTACGACCATAAGTGATTGGCGTAAATTCGGACTTGGCTACGCCCCCAACCAGTGGGATGCACTGTATCAGTACTTAGCTTCCAAAGATGTAACTGATGCAGCAATGTTAAAAGCAGGCTTGATTACGCGGAGTAGCCGAGATAACTGGATTGATTTTTTCAGAAACCGCGTCATATTTCCCATTATTGACCTGAGTGGGAACGTGTTGGGTTTTGGCGGTCGTGCTTTGCAGGACCAGGGTGCGAAATATATAAATACTATGGAAACAGTAGTCTTCCATAAAGGCTCTTATCTCTTCGGCTTGCCGCAGGCCTTGAAAGCAAGATCCGATCAATTGATTATTGTTGAAGGATATATGGATGTAATAGCTCTGAGCAAAGCCGGTTTTGATAACGTCGTTGCCCCTCTTGGGACAGCGCTTACCTTGCAGCAGGCACGCCTGGTACAAAGACACAGCAAGGAAGCACTCTTGCTTTTTGATTCAGACAACGCGGGCGAAAATGCGGCAATGCGTACGTTTGAGATTTTTTCCGATATCGGCATGAAAGCCAGTTTTGTGTTGTTGCCGGAAGGGCAGGACCCTGACGATTATATCAGGGATAAGGGAGCCGAACGAATGGCTTCACTGATCGACAACCCATATGACCGCAGCAGCTACCGTCTGACTCTGGCAGAAAGAAAGGCACGTGATCCTGAAAGCGGTTCTTTGCGTTTACTGGAGTACCAGGATGTTGCGCTGGATATTTTGACAGAAGAAGAGAATATTGTTCTGGCTGAGCTTTATGCCGACCAGGTTGCACGTAAGCTTGGTACCAGTACCGAGCGGATTACTCAGGAAGTGGACAGACGTCGTGGTCGGCTGCAAACTGACAAGAAGTCACAAGTTGCAGATGCTGTTTCCGGAACGCCTACTGACGTCCTAACAATGAGGCGACCGAAATTTCGGGCGGAAAGCAGTAATGATCTGAGATTACTGCGGCTTCTGGCTGAAGCACCGGACTTGTATAAGCGAAAGTTGGATATACAATATGCAGACAAAGGACGTGATCCCTTTCTAGTAGAGTCTTTGAGGGGATTGGATCTTACTGCCCCTGTGAGAGCAAGTGATTTTCACGCCGGAGCTTTCAGGGAACTGGCAGGCTTACTATTATCCGATGCGGAGGCCGGAACGCTTACGGTGGCTACATTATTGTCCAGACTCCAACAACTTGAAGCTCAGCTTGACGAAAATGACACAAGCAGCAACGAGGGCAAAGAAAAGCATAAAGCAGAGGAGTTTCAGGACGATCTGAATCAAATACGTGAGAGCCTGTTGCAGAACATGTCAAGTCCCGGGCAGGATGTGACACCACATTTACGTGCTAAAAGTTATGATCAGTTATTCCGGGCAGTGCGAAGTGAACAACTTTCCTGGGAACGAGATAAGAAACTGGCTCTGTTTAATTACTATAACGAAAGGCATGAAGCTGATAAGGCTGAACAGGCGAAGAGAGAAGCAAGTGTATTTACTCAAGCTGCAGCCCTTGTCAGACACAGCAGATAAATCAGGAGTACTAATATGGCAAAAGAAAAAATAGACCAAGAAGAAACTAAAGCTGATTTTTTAAATGATTTGTCCGAATTAATTCTGGCGGTCGGACAGAAAACTGAAACAGAAATGGCAGAAGATAATGAGAAAGCTGTTTCAGTTAAGAAGATAAAAGTAAAGAAAAAATTGAAGGCTGTCGCACTTGAAGTTGAATCTGCTGACGAAAAAAGTGAGGATGAATTGGGAAGAGGCGGATTGCTGCTTACTCCCAGTGTAATCACCAGCCGCCCGGCCAAGATATCAGCGGCAAGGCCGGAAGATGTGCTCCTCGTCGATGAAGAAGAGGAAGAAGAAATCCTTATTCTGGACGATGAACTTGATGAAGAAATCGATGCTGTTTTGGATTTAGGTGACGATGACGAGGAAGTGGTAGATGCCGATCTTTTCGTCGAGAGTACGGATGATGATATAAATGAAATTGTCGATGAAGAAAAATTCCTGGAAAATATCGGTCAGGACTTTGACTTTAATGTTGAGCTGCTTTTACCACTGATATCACGTGGTTTTGATAATGACAATGAACTGAAACAGGAAGAAGTACTTGATTATCTGGAAAAAATTCAGCTGGATGAAGATCTGCTGGACGATGTCATCAGTATTTTGATCAGGGCAGGCATTGAAGTCATCGACGAGGAAGAAATGGTCCGCGAAATGCATGAGCGTGAGCGTGACAAGAACAAAATGGCAGAAGCCTTTAATGATGCCATGCTTGTCGATGATCCGGTACGTATGTATCTCAAGGAAATTGGGCAAGTTGAACTTCTCACAGCTGATGAGGAAAAGGAACTGGGAGCCAGAATGGAAGCCGGTGACTGGGAGGCCAAGCAACATCTCACGGAGGCCAATTTGCGTCTTGTAGTCAGCATTGCAAAGCGCTACACAGGACGCGGCATGCACTTTCTTGACCTGATTCAGGAAGGCAATCTCGGTTTAATTAAGGCAGTTGATAAATTCGATTATAAAAAAGGATTTAAATTCAGCACCTACGCGACCTGGTGGATTCGTCAGGCCATAACCCGCGCCATAGCGGATCAGGCGAGAACTATACGTATTCCGGTTCACATGATCGAGACAATCAATAAATTGGTACGTATCCAGCGTCAGTTGGTTCAGGAGCTCGGCAGGGAACCCGAGGTTGACGAACTGGCTGCCGAAATGGAGATGACTCCGGAGAAGATCCGTGAGATTATGAAAATCTCGCAGTCACCGGTGTCTCTGGAAAAACCCATTGGTGAAGAAGAGGATAGTCAGCTAGGTGATTTCATTCCTGACGAAGATGCACCTTCACCGGATGAGCAGGCAGCTAACACTCTTCTTAAGGAAGAATTGTTGAATGTTCTGTCTGAGCTCTCTCCACGTGAGGAAGAAGTCCTGAAGCTTCGTTTCGGCTTGAAAGATGGACGTACCAGAACTCTGGAAGAAGTTGGCAAGGTTTTCGATGTTACACGCGAACGCATCCGCCAAATTGAAGCGAAGGCTTTGCGTAAAATTCGTCACCCATCCCGTAGTAAGCGGCTTAAGGATTATGTCGACTGATGCAATAAAACCCCGGGACTCTTGTGCAGCTTCGATCTTCATTGGCCAGCGTCTTAAGGCATTAGCTGCACTGGTGCCTGCCGGTAGCGGGCGCTTGATAGATGTCGGCTGTGACCATGGAGCTGTTCCACTGGATTTGCTGTCTAAGGGCATCGTCAAAGAGCTTCTGTTGATTGATATCAATAAAGAACCACTAGAGCGTGCTGAAAAACGGGCGACAAAAAGATTTCCCCAGTACCGTGACAGGATCAGCTACTTGCAAAACGATGGATTAAAAGGTATTGACTGTCGATCAGACGATATCCTGCTTATCAGTGGACTGGGTGGAGAGACAATAGCAGAAATACTGACAAGCGCTTTTGTCGATAGAGACAAGACCCGACCTTCCAGATTAATTTTGCAACCACAAACTAAACAGTATGAATTACGTGCTGGTTTGCAGGAACTGTCATTCTTTCTGGGCGAAGAACAGCTTGTCCTTGATGATGTGCGCTTCTACACGATAATCGTATGCTTTAATGATAATGTTGAAGACTCTCCATTAAGTGAATTGGAATTGTATATCGGTCCCGGTTTTGTTATTAAAGTATTAGGCATCCTGGGCCGTAGTGAACTCTCGGAAACAGATAAGTTGCTCCTTGAATGGGCTGAAAAGCAGGCGGACCGTTTGAAACTCGAAGGTCGGGGGGACGCAGGACGAGCCCACTTGGCAGAAGAATGGGCAGAATTATTGGGAAGATAGAATATGACTAGAAATTTGGATATTTTTAAGGCTATTGAAGAGTATGCACCACTTGATCTGGCTGAAGAATGGGATCATTCTGGACTTGCTTTCGGGAGTTACCACGCTGAGGCCAGACGAATCCTTCTTGCTCTGGATTTGGTGCCGGGGCTTGTCAGTGAAGCTGCCGCAAAGAATATTAATCTTCTGATAGTACATCATCCTCCGCTTTTTAATGCGATTAACAGCTTGACTGATGCCACGATAGAAGGGGAGATGCAGCTTAATCTGATCAAGAACGGGATTTCCTGCTATAGTGCCCATACTAATCTGGACCGGAGCCCTGGTGGAACGGCTGCTGCTTTTGCCCACAAATTGCAACTCGATATAGAGGAAGAAATTTATCAGATTTTGATGCCCTTAGAGGACAGACCAGGATTCGGTTACGGCTTGTACGCAACATTAGCTAATGAGCAGCCGTTTCTGGAGTTTTCCCGTTTGATTGCAAGACGTTTGGAAATTCCGGCCTGCCAACGCTTCAGTTCTGAAAACAATCAGGTGAAAAGATTTGCTCTCTTTCCCGGAAGTTTTGACGAAAGCTGTCTTGCGCGGTTGGAAGAGCTCGCTGCTGATGTGCTTATATGTGGAGAAATCAAGCACCATATTGCCCTGATGCTTGAAGCCAGAGATATTCTTGTATTAGCTGTAGGACACGATGTCTCAGAGCGAGATGGCATGCACTTGCTGGCTGCATACCTGCGTAGTAAATTTCCTAACCTTATGATTGAAGTAAACAAGGGAATAGACTATAATTGACCATTGTGATGAGTAAGTTGTGCGACCGCAGCGACATGCCGAAAGGCAGTCGGTGAGGAAAGTCCGGGCTCCATAGGGCAAGGATGCCGGGTAACGCCCGGTGAAGGTGACTTTAAGGATAGTGCAACAGAAATAAACCGCAAGTATTTTACTTGTAAGGATGGAAAGGGACGGTAAGAGCGTACCAGCAGTTCGGCGACGAAATTGGCTGTGTAACCCCCACATGATGCAAGA
>JAAYEX010000106.1 GCA_012728535.1 Clostridiaceae bacterium
AAGTAAGAGATTTGGATCTGCTGGGCAGAGATATTGAACTGAAAGCTCTTAGCTATCAGTTTGAGGACGCAAGTGAACCAGTACTGAGACAAGCTGACATTATTCTAAAAGGAGGGGGGAAATACCTGCTGAAAGGTATGTCGGGAGCAGGGAAGACTACTTTGCTCAATCTGATCTCAGGCGCTTTCAGCGATTATAAGGGTGAGATCAATTATGGTGGGGTGGCTTTGCGCGATATCGATGAGAAGACCTTTAATGATGGAACAGCCCTCATCCTGCAGGACGTCTTTCTTTTTGAAACAACGATCAGGGAAAATATCTGTTTGTTTAAGGATTATTCAGATGAAGAAATTGACCGCGCCGTGCGTTTGTCAGGGCTGACATCTTTGCTCGATAAACTACCCCGGGGTCTGGAAACAGAGCTGTCAGAGGATGGACTAAACCTCTCCGGCGGTGAGAGACAGCGTGTTTCCATAGCTAGGGCGATTATCAAACGATCACGTTTATTGCTGGCTGATGAAGTGACTTCAGCTCTCGATCCGAATCTTGGCCGGGAGATAGAGCAGGGTATTTTAAATCTGCCGATGACAGTGGTTGCAATCTCACACCGTTATTATGCAGGAATATCAGAGCAGTACGATGGAGTGATTGAACTGAAGCAGGGAAAGCTGGCTCTTTATCCCACGGAATATTACTTTAGTAGCAGCGGTTCGACAAAGGCCCTTTCTGATCCGGAGGAACAGTATGTCTGATAAAACGAATAAAAAGAATCTGTTCAGAAGGATCTTGATGCCAAAGGGTGCTCCTGACTCTCTGCGCTTAGGTTTGCGCGATCAAAGACCATTATTGGTCTGGTCGCTTTTACTCTTTACTCTCGCCAATAGCGCAGGGATGGCCACCAATGTCATGCTCATGCGTCTGGTTGACCAGGCTCTGGCAGGGCAGTTTGAGACTGTTAGCCACACTTTGAAAATCATTCTTATCCTTTTCCTTGTGGTCATACCGATTGATATTCTGCATATTCGATTTTCATCGCAGTATGTGAAAGCCTCGATGCTGGGGATTCGACAAAGATTTCTGTCCAGGCTTCTTCAGCTTAATCTGCGCAGCTTTAACCAGCGTGGCAGCAGCAGTTTTTATTCGCATATCACCAATGACCTCAACACTCTGGAAACAAATGATATTGAAGGACGCTATCAGCTGGCTACGGAACTGATTCGAGCACTGACGGCTCTTGCTGTGCTGGCTTACATTAATATCAGGATTCTCCTGCTCTTGTTGCTGGTAGCAGTATTTTTTCTCTTTGCCTCCAACTTGTTGGGGAATATCATGAAAAAGCACGAGAAGGAACGCACTGAATTATTTAAAGGCTACACCCTCTATCTTCGAGAGATCCTTACCGCCTTCCGACTGGTAAAAAGTAATAATCTGGAAAAGCGCAGTGCGAGTGAGTTTAACCGCAAAAGTGAGTCTGTTCAGCATAAAGGTTTTGTGATTGACAAAGTCGCTACTTTGATTAATGCATTTCTTGAGTTTTTTCTCTTTAGCGTTATATTCGGCTCAATGATGCTGGTTGCCTATCTGGCAAACCAGGGCTTGGTCAGCGCCGGCTACGTCATTCTGGTGATAAACAGCATGGGCTCAATTGTGCAACCTCTGTCTCAGGCCATGCAGAAGATTCCTCTGATGAAAGGCGCAGATCAGATCTGGCAGAGTATCGATGAGTCTCTGGAAGTAATACCCGGGCAGGTGCCGGAGACTGAGCCATTTGACGGCTTGAACAACTGTATTAGTTTTAATGATGTCGGTTTCTCCTATGAGGATACGGAAGTGCTCAAGGCTTTGAATCTGAATTTCGAAAAAGGCAAAAAATATCTCCTGCTCGGACCATCGGGAGGAGGGAAGTCGACGATTTTGAGGTTACTCCGCAAATACATTTCTCCGGACCAGGGTGAGCTTATGATCGATGATGTCGATCTTGACCGCATCATAAGTGAGGAGTATCTGAGACAATTGGCCAATGTGGAACAGCATGTTTTTCTCTTTGAGGACAGCTTGCGAAACAATCTGACTCTTTACAAAGACTATCCTGACGAAGAGGTGGAAGCAGCGATAGAAGCTTCAGGTCTGGAGGATTTCGTTCTAAAGCAGCCATCGGGTCTGGAACAGCTGATTCTTGATAACGGCAAGAATGTTTCAGGTGGTGAGAAAGCTCGTATCGCCATTGCTCGCGGTCTGCTGCGCAAAAGTGACATTCTTCTGCTGGATGAGGCCTTTGCCAGCCTCGATGATGAAGTCGCCAAATCTATCGAAAAACGCCTGCTTGCTTTAGAGGGTGTAACTGTTATTCAAGTCAGCCACGTTGTTTTTCCCGAAACTATAGATCAATATGATCAGGTATTAGAAATAGTGCAGGGAAGTGGCCAATATATTTCATAATAGTGTGATTCACTATATTTGCACTGGAAACAATCAGGATTCTTGTTAAATTGTCAAGAGATTTAAGCTAGTGCAGAGCATTATTGTGCAGATTGACGCTCGGAAATGCCTGCGTTATACTTCCTATAAGTCTATAATTTTATGAAATCCATGAAAAAGAACGCTGATATACTAGATTCAGATCCGACGGGACAAGAGATATTTGAGGAACAAATGACAATTGATTTCGCGAAAATGATGGGCGATTTGAGACAAGAGGGGAATAGCCGCATCGCTCTTGCTTGTGCAGAAGAAACGGATGCACTTCATTCTGTTATGCAGGCACACACGGATGGACTTGCTGAACCCATATTGATCGGTGCTGAGGATAAGATTCGTGACCTTGCCGAGAAAGAAGGAATCGATTTAACAGGTATAAGTGTCTTGAATCATCCGGACCCACAGGCAGCTTGCCGTTTTGCCGTGGAAATGGTGCGTGAAGGCAAAGCCGATGCCATCATGAAGGGTATGGTGAAGACCTCTTTCGTTTTGAAAGCCGTTCTGAATAAAGAAACAGGAATCCGCAGTAATAAGCTTTTATCACACATTGCAGTTTTTGATGTTCCTGTATTAGGAAGATCACTGTTAGTTACAGATGCCGCTCTGAACATTGCTCCTGATATTGATACAAAACAGAGTATCCTGGAAAATGCAGTGGAAACTTTGCATCTTCTTGGCTATGACAGTCCTAAAGTGGGTTGTCTTTGTGCAGTTGAGAGTGTAAATCCTGCCATGCCGGCCACTGTAGATGCTGCTGAGCTGGTCAGACGTAATCGGACGGGTGAGATTTCCGGTTGTCAGGTCGGTGGTCCCTTTGCTCTGGATAATGCTCTCTTTCCGGCGGCAGCGGCTCTTAAAGGAGTGGATGATCCGGTAGCAGGGAAGTCTGATATTTTGTTGGTCCCCTTTATTGAAG
>JAAYEX010000107.1 GCA_012728535.1 Clostridiaceae bacterium
CCCGGATGCCATCCGCAAGGGCATTGATGAAGCTAAGAAAAACATGATTACAGTGTCGCTGTACAAAGACCCGATTCCGCACCAGGTTACAGGTGTTTTCAATTCAGGCAAAGTTCTGTTGAAACCCGCTGCAGCAGGTACCGGAGTTATCGCAGGAAGTCCTGTGCGTGCAGTCTGTGAGCTGGCCGGTATAAAAGACATTCGTACCAAATCACTCGGGTCAAATAATCCGAACAACGTGGTTAATGCTGCAATAGAAGGATTGAAATCCTTGCGCTCCCTGGAAGAGGTAGCTGCAATTCGTGGCAAAGACCCGAAAGATATTTTATAAGGAGGGCACTTGCATGGCACAATTAAGAGTGACATTACTTCGCAGCCTTAACGGCGTGAAAAAGGATCAACTGGCGACAGTTGAAGCACTTGGTTTGAGTAAAATCGGTCAGCAAGTTCTCCATCAGGATAATGATGCGATCCGGGGTATGTTAAATCGAGTCTCGCATCTTATCGTTTTTGAAGAAGTAGAAGGAGATGCGTAATGAAACAGAATGAACTGAGACCTAGTGAAGGTTCGCGTCCCAAGGCCTGGCGTAAAGGACGTGGTCATGGCAGCGGCAATGGAAAAACAGCCGGCCGTGGTCACAAGGGTCAGAAAGCTCGTTCCGGTGGCGGAGTCAGTCCTCATTTTGAGGGTGGCCAGATGCCATTATACCGCCGTATACCTAAGCGCGGTTTTAATAATAAGCGTTTTGCCAAGCAGTATATCGTGGTGAATGTCGGTGCATTAGAAGCACTGGAAAACAACACCGTGGTTGATGCTGCAACATTGGCAGAATTCGGAATTATCAGCTTGCCGAAAGTCAATGATGGAATCAAGATTCTCGGTGACGGTGAGCTAAGCAAGAGCTTGACCGTGAAGGCAAAAGCTTTCACAAGCTCGGCCCGTGAGAAAATTGAACAGGCCGGGGGAATTTGTGAGGTGATCTGATGGGTGAGATGTTTCAAACCCTGCGAAATGCGTTCCGCATAGAAGATATTCGCAAAAAAGTTCTGTTTACTTTTGCGATGATCCTGGTCTTCCGTTTGGGAACAGCTATGCCGGTACCGGCTATTGATACTGCGTCTTTTACTGAGCTATTCAGTCGTTTTGGCCAACTTGGTCAATTTCTGGATATTATTTCAGGTGGTGCTTTTAAATCTGTATCAATCCTTGCACTTGGCATATCACCCTATATCAACTCATCAATTATTATGCAGCTACTGACATTTGCCATCCCTGCTCTGGAGCGTTTGCAGAAAGAAGGCGAAGCAGGACAGAAGAAGATCCAAAAGATCACGCGTCTGGTGACATTGGGTATTGCTTTAGTAATGTCTACATCATACGCACTCTTGACACAGGAGGCAGCCAGTTCCGGTATGCCGCGTTTCCTGTCTTTGGCTGTAGTTGTGATGAGCTTTACCGGCGGTGCAATGTTCGTCATGTGGCTTGGTGAGCTGATTGATGCAAAAGGAATTGGAAACGGTATCTCACTGATTATCTTTACCGGTATAGTCAGCAGGCTGCCTTCATACATACCTCTGCTTTACTCTTATTTCCAGGGTTGGCGGATTATCGGCGGTAGTATAATAC
>JAAYEX010000108.1 GCA_012728535.1 Clostridiaceae bacterium
CTCTTTTCACCGACTGCAACCAGCCCCTCAGGAAAGCCGACAATGCCGATCAGTCTGAAGCTGCTTAAAGGGTAAGAGACCCACTCATTATCGATATTGAATTTGTAGTATTGCAGAGGGGAGAGGTCTGTCCATGATTGGCCATCAGTGGAGGTCCAGACCTGGTTGTCTGATTCATAGGCAAAGTAAGCTTCCTCATTGGCTGCAATCCGATAATACTTTTCCCATTCCTGTCCGAAAGTTGAGAAAGACCAGTTCTCTCCATCAGCTGAAAAAAGTGCTATAGGCAGGGGTGTGCTGAGACCTCCATCTTCCATCGGAGATTCCCAACCGACCGCAACAATTCCTTTAGGGCCTTCCACGGCGTCTGTGACAGATACATAAGCGGGAATATCAGGAATATTCGGGGTCTCGTTGATCCAATTTTCACCATCAATACTCCGCCAAAGATTGAAATGCATCCCTTCCTGACCGGCCTTGTAGGAGGCTGCGAAGGCTAGAAGTTCATCCTGGTAGTTCAGCATACTATTTACTCTTTGGTGGTAGTAATCTGACTGAAAGGCTGCCTTGTCTGCTACGAGTTGAGCTTTGCCATCTGAACTGACACGCCCCAGGCTCAGGGCCTGGTCAGAGGTGCTGTAAGGCCCAAACCAGCCGACATTCGGCATGAGGATGAGGTCATCCTCATATAAGGAAAAGGCATTCAGATCCCAGTAATGTAAGAACTTGCCACTGCCTCGATTGTTTTCCTCCCAGGCTCCGAAGCTTTCATCACTGATAACCTGCCAGTTTTCACCGTCGCCCCTTAGGATCCAGGGCTTATTTTGAGGCTTATCGCCATTAGTCTTCATGCCACCCGGGTTTTCAAAGATGACTATAATCTCTTTTTCGTTTCCCAGAAGACGTGCCTCACCACTTAGATCTTCAGGCAGGCCCAGGGCCGAGAGGTCAACCCGCTCCCAGTTGAAGGCATCCCGGCTGACCATGAGGGGAGGGGTTGAAAAACTATCGTCATCTACGCCCCTTTGTATCCCCACTACCCATAACTGTCCGGCCCCGTAAGCCAGATCCCGGGCTCTACCCATTTCCTGGAAGAGCGGGATATCAAAGGCATACCAGCTTTGTCCGACCACACCCTCAAAAACAGCTTTATCGTCTTCGGGATCTTCAAAAGCGGTCGTTTCGCTTTCGGTAGGCACGGGTGCTGTACTTGAACTTTCAGCGATCGTGTCCGTTATCGATGCGGATGCGGAGGGGGTCTCCTCTTTGCCTCCTTGCGGGCTACAACTTATAAGTAGGGCCAAGGCGGTCAAGAGAGCCGCCAAGGTCAAGAGGGTCCGCTTTTTTCTTTCATTTTTAAAAACGTTAAGCATATCCCTGTCCTGCTTTCATTAAGATTTAATTAATGGAGTAAGATTACATTCTTCTCTTCCCAGTTCACGGTGCCAGGCACCTAAGTTACCTGAATCGAGATATTAAGCGAAGGACCAAGGTAGTAGCGAGACCCGGTGCTAGCGAGACCCGGTGCTAGGCACCTGGGGACCTACCGGCACCTGGGGACGACTGCTGAACTACCGAGAGATCCTCGGTAGTTGACGACTCGTTAGTTCCTGCCGGCACCTTGAGGAGTTGCCTGACACCGAAACGCCCATGGCACCGCGACGGCCTATTTTGCACGTTGCATGCCACTTGTCCGTTTCAATGATTATCAATTAATTTTGCCCACAGCATTTCTTGTATTTCTTTCTGCTCCCGCAGGGGCAGAGGTCATTGCGCCCTACTTTAACCGGTTTGATCAAAGTGTTTGCCTGTTTCCTTAAGCGCTTCATTTCCCTTTCTAGTTCTTTAGCCTTTTCGATCTGACCTGATTCTTCATATATCTCAGCGCCGCGCATAAGAACATCTTCTCTTTCGCGGACATCTTTTTTTTCCAGGGCTATTCGAATGATTTCCTCCGCTCTTGTTTGATCAGGCTTTATCTTATTCGTACCAAACCCGTAGCAATCCGACCATCCGATATATCCCCAGCCCCAGTATGGATCCTCATCCAGCCAGCCGGTAAAGAGGCTGTCACACTTTTCTTTATCCCCAAGGGCATAGTATGTTTCTGCTATGGCTCTCTTGGTGTTTTCTATTGTCAATTTATGCTCTTCGCTTAGCACTTCAAGCATTTCTTCGCAATACTTAATCCTTTTTTTGAAATATTCTTCTTGTGCCTGGCCGGCATTGTCAAGTTCCATCTCAAGATCCTGGATGAAATTCGACATGAATTCGCACCAGCTATATTTTTTGTCCAGAGCATCGAGATCTTTTAAATTCTCGGCCGAAAGTATCCCCTTTATGTCTTCCCAGGCATCAAGCCAGGTGTCACAGGCTTCAACTGATTTATTTCGTATGGCGTATTCATAGCCCAGACGGATCTTTTCATCTGTTATTTTGTATTTCCCCATTATTATTCCTTTTCGTATATTTTCGTATACCCGGTGCCAGGCACCGCGGTGGGTGACTGCCGTCCGCACAACATTCGTAAGCAATGCTGCAGGACGGAAGTCAGGAGCACCCTGAACCGTGAGAACCCCCCGAGACAGTGAGATTAACTTAGAAACTTAGGTGCCTGGCACCCCGAGATTGTGGCACCCCGAGATTGTTTGAAAGCCTCCGCTTTCGAATCGGCAGCTGCAAAAGTTGGGATTCACCAAATGCCGATAAACATAATTGTGGCTAGAAAAAAGGCCGCAATCTGACCTTTACTCTTCATTTTTTTCATCGTCTTCCTCCTGAAATAAAGAAAAATACCCTCCCTGAAAGGGTGTCGGGTTTTGCTGTTGAGGGAGCAGAAGCAGCTCTATATAGGATTGATTGAAAACTTCCACTTTGTCTAAGATAAAACATCAATAGACTGTTATTTATTTAATCATCCGTTAAAAGATGTGTTTTTGTTGTTGATTTTACCACATTATTAGTAAATATTGTTATTGTTTTTGGAGCTTTAAGGTAAAGTTTTATTTTATTAAAAAGCCGACAACAGAGGTAGACTGCCGGTGTCCGTGACAGCTTAAAAGTGAGGGGCGTGGGGAGCGGAGTGGGGTTATGAAGGTTGGGATGAAAATAAGGGGCATTTCTTTCGAAATACCCCATAGTGAGATTAACTTAGTAACTTAGGTGCCTGGCACCGCAGATCGAAGCATGTTTGCCCTCGTAGGGTAAGCCCGCAGCTATGGCAAGCATCTTGGCCGCCTGACCGCGCGTCAATTTGTTCAGGGGTCTGAATTCGCCCGTGGTCCCGAAACCCCTGACGATACCTTTGTCAGCCAGCATCATGACATAGCCGTGATACCAGGCACTTTCGGGTACATCTTTGAAAGCCTCCGCCTTCGAATCGGCAGCTGCAAAAGTGGGGATTCCCCAAATGCCGATAAACATAATAATGGCTAGAAAAAAGGCCGCGATCTGGCCC
>JAAYEX010000109.1 GCA_012728535.1 Clostridiaceae bacterium
ACTGCTTCTTCGCATACATGGTATACACAGAGTCCCAACGAGACTCCAGTCAATGGACCTGCATAGGTCGGGTCACCTGCGGTGACCGTCTCAGCGGCGAGTCCTGCGGCTTCTCCCTCTCCGGCGCCAACGAGAACTATAATGTTCTCAGCCCCGTGTTCTTCAGAGAGATCCAAAACTCTTTGCTGGTTTTCAAGGTCCATTGCACCTGCGGCTGTTCAGACGAAACACTCCGTTGAGGAGTAGACAACCTCGGCCCCGGCCGATTCTACACAAAGTGAAATCGCAGGACCGGGAACACCGTCACGGTCGCCAATTACAATGGCTTTTTTGCCTTCAAGTATACTCACTGTCCAGACTCCTTTCTTTCATATTTATCAGTAACACCCGATCTCAAGATCGGATGTAGCCCAATCACAACAATATTTAAAAATATCAGAATTTAGATATATTTCTTAATCATTTCTTCTACAGCTTGAGGAGTTGCGTCGTCTTTGACGAGCTCATCAACTCTTTCGCCGTCTTTGTAAATTGAAATATTCGGCAAGCCCATTACCTGCTGAGATATGGCAACTCTTCTGGCTTTTGAAGTATTTAAACCTGTAAAACGAATTTTATCTCCATAAGTTTCTTCATACTTCAGAATATGCGGCATTAAAGCTTCACAGGGTTCACAGCCGTCTCCGAAGAAATCGACCAAAACATAGCCTTCGCTCTCTAGTACTTCTGATTGAAAATTTTTCTTATCTAACTCAAACATTTTGCTCCCTTTCTAGAGGCTCATTAATAAGCACTCTAACTCTATTATTCTAAGTTCTTATCCAGATAATTATATCTGATATTTGTGTGTTTAAACGTAATAATTGTAAAAACTAATCTAACTCACCGGCTGCCAGATCATGTTCAACCTGCATCGCTGCTATCGCGCCGTCCGATGTAGCAGTAACTACCTGACGGAAAGGTTTGATCCGAATATCTCCGGCCACATATACACCTTTAAGATTAGTGCGCATACGTTCATCACCGATAATATAATTATCTTCCATTTCAAGCTGACCTTCATAGAGTTCAGAATTGGGCAGGAAACCGATAAACACGAATACGCCGAAGAGACCATCTTCCGGATCTGCTTCAACGACACGCTCTTCACCTGTTTGGGTATCTTTTACAGTCATGCGGGAAAGAAGTCCGTCACCATCAAGTTTTGTTACTACTGAGTTCCACATAAAGTGAATCTTCTCATTCTTTGAAGCGCGTTCCTTGATTGACTCAGTGGCGCGCAATTCGTCACGACGGTGAATGATTGTTACTTTACGGGCAAACTTGCTGATATACATAGCTTCTTCGACCGCTGTGTCACCGCCACCGACAACATAAACTTCAAAGTCTTCAAAGAATGAAGCATCACAGGTAGCGCAATATGAAACGCCACGTCCGGTGAACTCTTTTTCACCCGGGCAACCGATCAATCGGGGATGAGCACCGTTGGCAACTATTACTGCCTTGGCTTCATAGACGCCGTCATGGGTGTGAACTTTCTTGATTTTGTCTTCCAGCTCGACCTTTGTAACGGTGGCACTGACGCGCTCTGCACCAAATTGGGCAACCTGGCGAGTCATGCGGGCAATAAGATCACTGCCGCTTTCGGTGGATTCTTCATTTGACAGCCCGCCGGGATAGTTCTCAATTTCATCCGTGATTGCAATTTGGCCGCCGTCGGACGCTTTTTCAATGATCAATGTGTTTAATCTGGAGCGACCGCAGTAGAGACCGGCTGACAAGCCTGCAGGACCTGCTCCAATAATGATGACGTCGTACATTCTTTCTCCTTCTTAGCT
>JAAYEX010000110.1 GCA_012728535.1 Clostridiaceae bacterium
GTCCACAGATGCAGATTACTTTGTTTATCAGATGAAATATGATTCTACGCAAGGACGTTATTTTGGAGATCTGACAACTGAAAAATCTGACCCTTCACTGGAAGCAAATGATGTCATCGTGGTTGACGGGAAGCATAAGACCCGTTGTATCCTGGCCGCGAGAACCCCCGCTGAGCTTCCCTGGGAAGAACTCGGTGTAGAATACGTCATTGCGGCAACAGGTCTTTTCACACAGCGTGAAAAAGCTCAGGGCCATATAGAAGCCGGCGCCAAAAAGGTTGTAATCACAGCTCCGGCCAAAGGCGGAGTCAAGACATTTGTTATGGGCGTTAATGAAAAAGACTATGATCCTGCAGAAGATCATATAGTTTCTAATGCCTCTTGTACCACCAACTGTCTGGCACCTATAGTGCACGTACTCTTGAAAGAGGGTATCGGAGTTGAGAAGGGTCTCATGACTACCATCCATGCTTATACAGCTACACAGAAATTGGTTGACGGGCCTTCCGCTAAAGACTACCGTAATGGACGCGCAGCTGCAGTCAATGTTATTCCTGCTTCAACCGGTGCCGCAAAAGCAGTCGGCGAAGTCTTGCCTGATGTTAAGGGCATACTGACCGGCATGGCCTTCCGTGTTCCTGTTGCTACAGGGTCCGTAATAGACCTCACCTTTCTGGCCAAGCGTGATACCTCGATTGAAGAAATTGATAGCTTGATGAAAAAGGCATCTGAAACCTATCTCAAGAACACATTGGCATATGCCGATGATCCGATTGTCTCTACCGATGTTATCCATGATGCGCATGGCTCTATCTATGACTCAGAGGCTACTTTAAGTAACAATCTGCCCGATGAAAAACGTTTCTTCAAGATTGTCAGTTGGTATGACAACGAGTGGGGATACTCCATGTTGATCATTGATCTTCTGATGTACATGATTGAACAAGATCGTGCATAAATAAGAAAAAACTATTTTACTTGAATGGGGCATAGCCGGAAACAGCGGCTATGCCTTTTTTGTATCATCCATTTCTGTTCTTTAGGATCAGTTATCGTATACTTAAAATGTAGAGGACTCAAGGTCACGAAAGAAAATAAAAATATCACATATATTGGCTTGAGAAATAGTGTCAAACAGAAGGAGGCTTATGATGAGATGTGAAAATTGCGGTGCTGAACTTGCAAGCGGCAGCAGATTTTGTACAAGTTGCGGGAAAGAGGCTGCTCCCTATACTGCACAGGAAGTAATAACGGCTGACCAACCACGTGCTGACTATAGTCAGCAATATAACTACGTTCCTCCCCAGCAGCAGTATTATCCTCAGCCTGCCATGGATCCACCTTTATCAGTGGGCCAATACATCGGCATGCTTTTACTGTTGATGATTCCGGTAGTCGGTTTTGTACTTCTGCTGGTTTGGGCCTTTGGGGGTTCAGTCAACAGGAATAAGAAGAACTACGCCAGGGCATCACTGCTTCTGTTACTGATTTCAACCGTGTTGATCATTATTTTAGTACTGATTTTCGGTGTTGCTCTCTTCAACTTCTTTATTGATGATATTTCCTGGCTGGAAAACTTGAGTTACTTATAAACAGTGTGATAAGCCGCTCATCAGGGTTGGGATGAGCGGCTTGATAAACTCAATTTGTACCGGCTAAGATAGCTGTTTATTCATCAGACACCTGGTCCGTTTTGCCGGCTTTTTCCTGAGCCAGTTTGTTTGTGTTTTCGGTACCGCGGAAAACAACAAACTTCCACCAGAGAAATTCTCCAACGAAATTCAAGAGCATAGTCGGGATTTTTATCAGGTAGTCATTAATATTGTGGTTTGAAGCCAGTTGTCCCAGCCAGGCTGTTACAGGTATGAAAACTACATAGAAAAGTGCCACCTTGATCATGGCAATAGGGACGTTGTTGGCGGACTTGAAGGTGTAACGACGATTTAGTGTGAAGTTCCAAAGCACTGATAAGATAATAGAGATTATGTGCTTAAAGTCATAGGGAAGACTTGTCAGGCGCTCTAATAGGATGAAAGAACTCGCTTCTATCAAGCCGGCTGAGAGTGAGAGCAGGGTGAATTTTACTGCTTGAATCAATGATTCTTTTGACTTAAGGGGTACCTGATTAGTCATTTATTCTCCTTATTCTTCCGTTGTGGCGTTTAATATCTGAAAGGCTGCTCTGTTTGCCTTATACATTGTTTTGAACACTTCAAAGTTGCGATCGTGGATTGCTTTCGTGTCGGGGTTCGGGTTGGAGGTACTGCTTACCCTGACAATGTTTCGAGCTTCACTTAAATCTTCAAGCTCACCTAGTCCGGCAGCGACCAGGAGGGCAGCACCGACCGCGCCGAAGTTTTGCGGGTCTTCTGTGGTTTCACCCGGAAGCTGCAAAATATCTGCCAAAATTCCTGCAGTTACTGAGGATAGGGCACCTCCACCGATAAAGCGGATAGGAGATTTGACCTCAATTCTCTTTTCAATCAGCTCCACGAACCAGCGCATATGATAGCAAACACCTTCTACAACAGCCCGAATCAGCTCTGTTTTTCCGGTTTCCAGGCCGATATTAAAGAACATTCCACGGGCATTTGAGTCTTCGAAAGGACAGCGGTTGCCATGGAGCCAGGGAGTGAAAATAACTCCGCCGGAGCCACTGGGACTTTTGCTGATCACCTCTGACAGATAATCATAGAGGGAGGCATATTCGCATCCGGGGCCATCAGAAACTGAGGTTTTTGACAGATAGATGTTGATTTCATCCAGAGCCAGATGATCGCGCACCCACTCAAGACACTTGCCTGCTGTTTCCAACTCGGCAAAATAATTGTATAGTCCGGGCTGTACGCCAACGACTGATGCTACCATGGCTTGAGTATCGGTAATCCTTCTATCAGTTACAGCAGAGGCCCAGCCACTGGTACCCATGTAGATATGTGTATCCCCCGGCGCCACACAACCGGCACCGATAGAGGAAAGGGAAGAATCGCCACCGCCTGCAAAAACCGGAGTCCCCGCTCTCAAGCCCATTTCCGAAGCAATTTCCTCCAGCAAACCACCCACATTTTCAGTTGAATCAACAATCTCAGGCAGATGAGATTCTTCTATGCCGAGACTACGTATCAAGGGGAGGGAATAAGCTGGATTATTGTCATCTTTATCCAGCAAGAGCATGGTAAAGGCGCTGTCATGGCTGCGTACAAATCTACCTGTCATACGTGCAATAATGGCTTCCTTGACATCCAGCCACTTGTAGATATTTTTAAAAACGTCAGGTTCATTTTCTTTTACCCAAAGGTATTTCCAGACCGGATCTTTGTCACTGGCTGATACCACACCGGTTTGCAGCAGACTTTTAAGCAAAAAGGGAATGCCGACATCTGCAATTTTGGGGCCGGGCCCGCCATATTTTTCTTTCATATCTCCGGCGCGCTGGTCCATATAGCTCATCGAAGGTCGCAGATGGCGTCCCGCTTTATCAAGGAGGACGACACTCTGCATCTGTGAACAGAAACTGATGCCTGCAAGCTCGCGGGCGGCTTCCGGATGATTTGCAGCGATCGATCTGCTTGTATCCACAATGGCTGACCACCATTCATCCGGGTCCTGCTCAGCCCCGCCATTTGGCAGGATTTCTAAACCGTAATCGCCAAAGGCTGTATCGATCAGCTGCAAAGAACGGTCGCTTTGGCTATCCCGTTTATTTCCGGATAAATTGAAGAGGCAAGTTTTGACACCTGTTGTTCCAATGTCGAAGGTTAAAATAAACATAGTTATTTCCTCGTATCAGTCTTTAGGGTTCAGTAAAGCTCCCCGCAGAAATTTCATTGTTTCTGTGATGACAAACTCATCGTTTTCGATTAAATCAATACCATCCCTTACATAGATGCGATAACGTTCGTGTAAATACCCGCCGGCATAAGAGTATTGCAGGGCCAAAAAGATATTATCCAGATGAAAAGCCGCCATTGCCGGATCAAGTTATGCTCTGACTTCACCTGTTGTCTGACCGTTCGTAAGAATTTCTCTGTAGCATTGTGAAGAAAAGGTTTCAAGATTGAAGCTCAATTGCTCTGTCATATCATTGTTGCTGCTGGAGATCAGTTCAAGATAGAGGCGTATTAGACTGTTTTGTTCGCGATTGGTGCGCAGAATTATACGCAGAACTTTCTCGATTTTACTTTCTACACTCATAAAGGGAATTTCATTAATAGCCCTCAACTCTTCTTCAATTAAATCTGAGCTCAGCTGAATGACATACAAAAAGAGATCTTCTTTACTCTCAAAATACTTGTAGAGTGATCCTACTGATATGTGTGCTTTTTTGGCGATTTTATTTATATTTGCCGCTTCGTAACCGCAGCTGGCAAATTCATCAATGGTCGCTCGGATTACTCTATATCTTTTGTCCTCATCGAGACGATCAAAGCGTGGGCTTGAATACTTCATTTGTTGCAACCTCTTCAATAAAATAAGTGAGTGAAGATTCACCTAGTCATGTATTGATTCTAGCATCTATCACTAAAAATGCAAACTATAATGTGATTTACTTGACTATTTATATGAATTAAGCTAATTTGAGAGAAGTGAGCACTCACTCACTTTGTAGATTAGTATGAGAATATTAGTGCTGGGAGACTTTAAAAATGATAGATCTGAGTCAAACAAGAGTTGATCAAATTACAGGGCAATTAGATGATTTGATCAAGAAACCCATATATTCGATTTCACCTGAGGCCTTATCTAAATATGAAAAAGAGTACTACATAGAGAAGTGCAGCAAGAGCAAAGCTATGATTGATGAGGCGCGCAAGTATATTCCGGGTGGAGTACAACATAATCTGGCTTTTAACCACCCCTTTCCCTTAGTTTTCACAGGAGCCAACGGAGCATACTTAACGGACATAGATGGAAACAGGTATTTTGACTTCTTACAAGCCGGCGGCCCTGTTGTTCTTAGCTCAAATCCTCCCGAAGTCCGTGAGAAAGTTATCGACTTGCTGAACACATGTGGACCTTCCACCGGTCTCTTTCATGAGTATGAATACAAGCTGGCCAAACTGGTCAGTGAGCTTATGCCCTCAGTCGACTGGCTGCGTATGTTTAATTCAGGCACAGAAGCTTGTATGGCTGCTATACGGGTTGCACGGCTGGCCACAAAGAAAAAACGGGTGCTTAAGATGGGCGGTGCCTATCATGGCTGGTCAGACCAGTTAGCTTACGGGATCCGCGTTCCCGGAAGCAAATTCACTCTGGCTCATGGCGTGCCGGTTAAAATGTTTAAATATACTGACGAATTTTTCCCGGGTGACCTTGACGCCTTAGAAAGAAAGTTGCGCCGCAATCAATTGCGCGGTGGAACTGCAGCGGTCATGCTGGAGCCGGTCGGCCCTGAGAGTGGTACCAGACCTATATCTACAGAATTCGTACAAGGTATCGAAAGGCTTTGCCGTAAATATGGATGCATGCTGATTTTTGATGAAGTTGTAACTGCCTTCCGTCTGTCGCCACATGGTGCTCAGGGAATTATGGGTGTAGAACCTGACCTGACCGTATTCGGCAAAGTCATCGGCGGCGGATATCCCAGTGCTGGTGGTCTGGGCGGCAAGCAGGAATACATGAAGTATCTTGCTGCCGGCATTCAGACAGGAGATAAAGTCAAGAAGGCTCTGGTCGGCGGTACTTTAGCTGCCAACCCCTTAACAGCACTTGCCGGTTATTACACTATTGAGCAGATAGTAGAGACTTCTGCGTGCGAGAAGGCCAATGCCAACGGTGATCGGCTGAATGCAGGTTTGGAGCAACTAATAGAAAAGCATAAGCTGCCCTTTGTTGCCTTCAATCAGGGTTCCATATGTCATCTGGAAACAGTCGGTACCATGCATTTCACAGTTAATTGGAAGAAACCTTGGACGATCCCTGCTGTTCTGGATCAGACTGCAGTGCGTAAGAACGAGATGGAACATATGGGTTCGGCATATATGGCTGAAGGAATTGTCACTCTTGCCGGCAGCCGACTTTATACCAGTGCTGCATACGATGATGATATGATAGATGAAGCTCTCATACGTTTTGACCGTATCTTTGCAAATGTTGTCAATCTAGAAGAAAAATAACAGAGGTGCCGGCATATGAGTTTGGAAAAGCTTAAACAGAAGGATTTGAAGCTGGGAGAAGAAATTATTGAACTAGCTCATGTTCTGACTGCAAAAGGCTTGGTTGTCCGTACCTGGGGAAATTTCAGCAGGCGGGTAGACAGTAAAAGCATTCTCATAACTCCAAGTGGCAAAGCCTATGATAAGATGAGCCCCGATGATTTGGTTAAGATCGATCTGAGCGGTAGTAAAGCAGAAGTTGTCAGTCCGGGCAAGCCATCCTCGGAGATGCCCATGCATGCACTCAGCTATCAGCTTTATCCTGACGTGAATGTAATCATTCACACGCATCAGATCTTTGCCTCCGCAATATCTCTTTACGGCCGTTCCTTTCCTCTCACTGAAGAATATGCTGCCGGCTTCGGTTCGGATAGCTTAGAACTATCTCCTTATAATTTACCGGGTTCGTCCCGCTTGCACAAAAACATGAAGGCAACTATGGAAAAGAGCTATGGCAAAGTTATCTTAATGGAGAGACACGGTGCTTTTATTCTGGCTTCAACTATGGAAGAAGCAATTGCCCGGGCAGAGTTGTTGGAGAAATTTTCCCGGGAGATATTTACAGAACTGACAGGCAAAGAGTCCAGCTGGCGAAGTGATATTCATCTCAATTTCGCAGATGAAGAGCCTGCAAAACACAGCATGGATTCAAAGAGCAAAGAAGAAGTATGTGTTTATTCACGTGATCCTTTAATTCAAGATTTCTTGAAAAGCGGGCTTTCAACATATCTGGATGACTTTGCACAAATTTGTGGTCCGACGGTTAAAGACAGGCGCAAGCGTAACAGTGTTGTTTTCGATCCGGTAGAGGGCCGGGCGCGCTGTTACGGACGGGATGAAGCGGATGCCCGTAATGTGCGTGCGGTTTTAGAAAAAAACGCTCGCGCAGCTCATGTGGCCGGGATCAGTAAGCAAAAGCCCATAGCAGGCTGGGAGGCAAGACTTATGCGTTTCATATACCGGACTAAGTATTCAAAGGTAGCTGAATAAGTATATCTTTATATGAAAAATAGCATAAAAATCTAGTTATCCGCATAAAAACTGGACTTATCACACTTTATCAAGGTCAAAACCACTCAATTTACTACTAATTTACTACTTATGAATGAGCTTTGATACGACGATTTATCCTTGAAAAGTGAAGA
>JAAYEX010000111.1 GCA_012728535.1 Clostridiaceae bacterium
CGGAAATCCATCTTTCAACGTGAAAAACACTTGCTGCGCGCCTTCCTGCTTTTACTCGGCCTTAATACTGTCTACTATTTGATTGAACTGGTTCTTTATCGCAGTAACGCTAACCCTACATATTTTTATTCCCTCCTGGTCTTCTTGCCGGCAGTCCTTTCTCCCCTCGGTCCAGCAAACAACACTGGGAAAACGCGACTCCTGCGCTATGCCATCTTCCCGCTCAGTCTGGGTATAGTGGCTCTCCTGCGCTATTTGTTTGTGCTATCCTGATCAGTGGCGTAAAATTTAAAGCCAACTATTAATTTTTTAGTTTTTATAATTATGAAAAGAGGAAGTACTATGTCCTACTCCAAGGAAATTGACCGCAAATGGCAAAAAAAATGGGATGAAAGCAACTTAGCAGCTTTTGATGAAAAACGTATAGCAGACAAGCTCTATGTCCTGGAGATGTTTTCCTACCCCTCAGCCGCCAAACTACACGTCGGTCACTGGTACAACTACGCCCTGTCGGATACTTATGCACGCATGAAAAAGATGCAGGGCCGTGAGATCTTCCAGCCCATGGGATTCGACGCTTTTGGCCTGCCGGCGGAAAACTACGCCATAGCCACCGGAATCCATCCTCAGGACAGCACTAACGACAGCATCAACAGCATGCGAGGACAGCTTAAGGAAATCGGCGGACTCTTTAACTGGGACGCTGAGCTTGCAACTTGCAATCCTGATTATTATCGTTGGAATCAATGGCTTTTCCTGCAGCTTTATAAAAACAATCTTGCTTATCGCAAGAAGGCACCTGTCAACTGGTGTCCCAGCTGCCTCACCGTGTTAGCCAACGAGCAGGTCGAAAGTGACGGCACCTGCGAACGCTGCCACAACGAAGTTGTCAAACGCAATCTGACCCAATGGTTTTTCCGTATCACGGATTATGCTGAAGAGTTACTGACTTGCCTGGATGATCTGGACTCGCCTGACAAAACTAAGAAGATACAAACCAATTGGATCGGCCGTTCTGAAGGTGCGACGATTAAATTCGGCGTGGAAAAAGATGGTGAAAAAGTTTATCTTGACGGTGAAGAACTGACACTCAGTGTTTTCACCACCAGGGCTGACACACTATATGGCGTCAGCTATCTGGTTATCGCACCTGAGCACGATTTACTTGACTCCCTTATCACTGCTGAGTGCAGTGCAGCCGTAGAGGCTTATCGGGAAAAAACCGCACACTTGAGCGAAATCGAACGTCAGTCGGTGACCAGGGAAAAGAGCGGCGTTTTCACCGGTTCTTATGCTGTCCACCCTCTGACCGGTGAAAAGGTGGAACTTTGGACCTCTGATTATGTCATCGCTCAGTACGGCACCGGCATCGTCATGGCTGTTCCTGCTCACGATGAACGCGACTACGAGTTTGCAAGTGCCTTCGGGCTTCCTATTCGCACGGTCATCCGTCCGAAAGATGAGAATGATGAGTGGCAGGTATCGGATGCAGCCTTTGTCGAAGATGGCGTCCTAGTCAACAGTGGCAACCACAGCTGTCTGGCTTCCTCCGACGCAAGAAAAGCCATTGTCAGAGTGCTGCGCGAGAACGATTGTGGTGAAGAAACCATTCAATACCGTTTACGGGACTGGCTGATTTCACGTCAACGCTATTGGGGCACTCCTATTCCAATTATCTACTGCGATAAATGTGGTACCGTGCCCGTTCCTGAGGATCAGCTGCCGGTAGAACTTCCTTACAATGTGGAATTCAAACCGGACGGACACTCCCCGCTGGCAAAAGCAGAAGACTTCATTAATACAATTTGCCCTGTCTGCGGCGGGCCCGCCCGGCGCGACCCGGACACTCTGGATACCTTTGTCTGCTCTTCCTGGTACATGTTCCGCTTTGTGGATAACAAAAACGATAAGGCCGCTTTCGACAGCGATAAAGTCAATCGGATGTGCCCGGTTGATATATATATCGGCGGTGCAGAACACGCCGCCATGCATCTGCTTTACGCGCGCTTTATTACCAAGGTCCTGCGCGATCTGGGCTATCTCGACTTTGACGAACCCTTCACCCGCCTGGTGCACCAGGGCGTAATACTGGGTCCGGATGGCAACAGAATGTCAAAATCACGGGGCAATACTATTTCTCCGGATCCTTATATAGAAGCTTATGGCTCCGATGTTTTCCGTCTTTATCTGGCTTTCGGCTTTGCCTACACAGAAGGAGGCCCCTGGAGCGATGATGGCCTTCGCGCTATTGCCCGTTTTGTACAGCGTATTGAAAGTTACACCACGGATGAACTTACAAGCTCACTTATACCGAGGCTTCCTGAAGAACTCAGTGCAGACGATAAAGAATTGAATCGTATCCGCCACCATAGCATCAAAGAGGTCACAAAGGACGCTGAGCGCTTCCAGTTCAATACTTCCGTGGCTCGCCTGATGGAGCTCTTGAATGCTTTGCAAAAATACAGTAAAACTCCACAGGCCAAACCGGAGCTGACCTTACATGTGCTGAGAGACTTCCTGAAACTTCTGGCTCCTTTTGCACCACATTTCTCTGAAGAACTCTGGCAGCAGATGGGCCATGATCAGTCCATTTTCCTGTCCGGCTGGCCGAGCTATGATGAGTCTGCCCTGGATTTGGATACAATAGAAATTGCTATTCAGGTCAATGGACGCATTAAAGAACGCATCCATATACCGGGTGACGCCGGCGAGGACGATATCAAGGATGTCGTCAGTTCGCTGAACGACTTTGAGAATTGGCTTGACGGAAAAACAGTAAGGAAATGGATTATTGTGCCTAAGCGCCTGGTTAATATAGTCGTCGGCTAATATCCGTTTGACACTGTCAAATCTGACGTGATACAATCGTGTGGCTGTAAAGGAATGACTTAAACGGAGGGTTGTCCGAGCTGGCTGAAGGAGCACGACTGGAAATCGTGTGTACCAGAGATGGTATCGAGAGTTCGAATCTCTTGCCCTCCGCCATAAGTTAAACTAACAGCGAAAGAAAGGGTCGCCCGATGGCGACCCTTTCTCATGTCCGGATTATGCCCCGGTCTTGTTTTTTAAACTTCTCTAGCTGATATCAATCATAGTTAGATCCTTATCTTTGACCAGATCAGAAGGCCCGACTATGCAAGTAGCATTATCCTCAACAGCTCTTGCCAAAATTTCTGACAGGTCCAGCAGATCAGAATTTTTTGTTTCTATCAGCTCACGTCGCGTGGCCAGGGTCTTTTCCGCCGAATAGTCAGTAAAATACCAGAGATCAGCTGTATCCACCTGTCTTTTATGAGACAGGTGAGGATCCAGTCCGGAAACGGTCCCGATTATAAAGCGATCCAGATTACTTTCACTTTCGGCAAATTCGCGTAGGAAAGTGGCCGACTTAGTATAAGTCGCCAGAGAATTCCACGGTTGAGGATCCCTGTATGAGTAGAAGAAGCCATTTGCAGCTCTATCCACGCTGAAGCCGCAACCATAGGCTCCGCCTTGAACACGGATCTTGTTCCAGAGATATTCCAAGCTAATGATCCGATTGACAGCCAGCCATTGTCCCGAGTATTCGCCTCCGAACGGACGTGTGTCACAGGCCATACAGGCATAGGATACAGCAGAAGGAATCACAACTGCCTCGTGCGCCGGATAGTCGGCGGAATATTTCGCGTATCCCCGGTCCCTGCTATCACCGGCAGGAAATGCAGCTGCTACAGCAGTGCTTAAAGCCTCTGCTGAGTATCCGCTGACACTGACTGTAAGCCTCTCCCTGCCAAACATTTTCTCCTGATAATTGTCAGCCCAGTCTACAAACCGGCCCCAGTTCTCATCAACGAGAGCAATAAACTCCTTGAGCCAGAGAATGAAAGAAAAACCTGAAGATGCTTCTGCGGCAGCAGCTGCAGCAGAATAATGCCCCTTAACACGCATAACACCAAAGCTGTGCGCGCTTGAATTTGTTGCCTGACGCAGCGTTTCTCTTATTTGCAGCAAATAGGAGTAGGCACGGTCAGCATCATCGAAGACGGTTTCCTGCACAATCTCCCTGATCAGGTCGACAGCATAAGGCACTTCGTCTTTCAGAACACTGCAGCTGACAACAAAGAACAGCTTACAGCGGTCAGGATTTTTGTAATCCGGAACCGGACTTATGGAAAAATCCAGGTTGCCGATGTGAGTCTTGACCTCACGCTGGATCTCTTCCGCGTCACGCTTATTTGTGGCCAGATTACCCATCAGTTCCGTCATGAAGTTCAGAGGGGGCAGATCTTCCTGTCCTGTGTCTGAAATGTCAAAATACAATTTGAGATAAACAATACCTTCACTGGGAGATGGATGGCTCAGCACCGTGAGTCCCTCTAGCTCCAACCGGGATGTTTTCAGATATTCCGGCTCTTGTGCCAGATCTGCCAAAGTCAGACAGGGTATTGTCGCCAGTGCCTCTGCGCTGTCAGTAGACAGCTGCCAGGCTTCAAGTTCAGACTCTTTCCGCATTAAAGTGTCTTTTTCTTCTTCTGACCAGAGCTTGCTTTCATTTTCCAGTCTTTCAGCTTCCCTGGCGTCCCTTTCCTCCCCGTAGCTTCTCGAAGGCAGAGAGTGCAGTTCCACCAGTGCCTCATTGTTAAGCAGTGTTTCGTGAAGGAGTTTTTCAAAGTAGTCCGTATCTATTTTTTCTTTGAGGGCTTCAAAGTGTTTAGCAGGAGTAAAGTATAGGGCAGGATCTCCGCCGTAAAGCCAGGCTTGCATTGCTCCGATAGCCAGGATGACCCCACGCGGTTCATTGGGATCAAGGACCCGGAAATACTGCTGGTTCAGTGAAGCCAGAAGATCAGCCTTGTTGATCCCCTTTTCAGCAATGTCCGCCAGACTGCTGAAGATAGTTTCCCTGATATCGCCGAATTTCTCCTCCGAAGTATTCTGAGCTTCAATACCGATCCAGGACTGGGCAATGCCGGTCTGCAGATACATGTCGAAGTCCTGGGCCAGTTCCCGGTCCAGGATAGTCTTTTTTAGAGGGGATTCATTCGAGCCTGCCAATGCATCACAAAGAATCTTGATTGCGTATTGTTTCTCAATATCTTTCCAGCTGCAGACAATGCCAGCCAGAGTAAAACGGCATTTATCCGTCGCATCCTCATTTGCGCCGATTTCATAATAATGGTCTGCCTTGCCAG
>JAAYEX010000013.1 GCA_012728535.1 Clostridiaceae bacterium
AGTCAGGGCGTTTCGTAAACCGTCCCAATTACCAGGACCGCTACTGGAAGGATTCCTATTTTCACTCAATAGAAAAGATAAAGCAGGTCTGTGCGGAGCATGATATAAACATTGTTGAAGCCAGCTACAGATGGCTCGCTTTTCATTCCATGCTGAATATGAAACGTGGCGACGGCATCATTGTCGGCGCTTCAAACCTGAAACACCTGCAGCAGAATATGGCTGCTATGGCAGCCGGTCCGCTGCCGGAAGCCGTGGTGTCTGCCTTTGAGCAAGCCTGGACCGAGTGCCGCTCCGATGCGCCTGAGTATTTCCGTTTTTACACACCTAAACAATAGTTTTTTATGCCACATACAAATTGGAGATTTGAATGATTGATCAAGCATATTTTATGAAAATACTGAAGGACGCAGGGGTTGAGTTTTTTACCGGAGTTCCGGATTCACACCTTAACGGCTTCTGCAATTACCTGCTGAATAATGTTGCGGAAGATAAACATGTGATCGCGGCTAATGAAGGCAATGCTGTCGGCATTGCAGCAGGTTATTACTACGCTACCGGGACGATACCGTTGGTCTATATGCAAAACTCAGGTCTGGGCAATGTAATCAATCCGTTGGCTTCCTTGACAGACAAACATGTTTACAGAACTCCGCTGATTCTTTTGATCGGCTGGCGCGGTGAACCCGGCAGCGGCGATCATGCCCAGCATATTACGCAGGGAGAGATCACAACAAAGCTGCTTGAGATGCTTGATATTCCCTATATAATTGCCGAAGATGACGACCGGCTTTTGGCAGAACAGCTGTGCCCCTTGCTGGAGCTGGCAAAAGAAGAAAGAAAAGTGGTAGCTATTCTCGGCCGTAAAGGTGTTTTTGCAGCTGCAGATAAGGCCAATATTTGTGATGACATATACCCATTGCGCCGGGAAGAGGCGATTGAAGCGATTCTCGACGTTTTGCCGGCAGACAGCTACTACTTCGCATCCACCGGTCGAGCCACCCGCGAGCTATACTTCCTGCGTGAAGCCAGACATGAAGGACATCAGCATGACTTCCTTAATTTAGGAGCTATGGGACACTTGTCCTCGGTAGCGCTGGGAGTGGCTCTGGCCAACAGTGAAAACTACGTGGTCTGTCTGGACGGTGACGCTTCCGCCCTGATGCATATGGGTTCTTTCAGTATGGCCTGTCAGGTAGATGCACCGAATTTTCTCCATATAATTCTGAATAACGGCGCTCATGAATCCGTAGGAGGCCAGCCTTCTGCCGGCTGTCAGTTGGATTTCACAACAATTGCGGCCGGATCAGGCTATAATACAGTAGGTCATGCGGTGACCACGAAGGCAGAGCTTGAAGAAGCATTACAGAAATTAAGCCTCGGCAGCGGACCTTCCTTTATTGATTTTAGAATCCGCAAAGGACTTAAAGGTTCTTTGCCACCCCTGCAGATAAATCCGGAACAACTGATCACAGACTTGATGGATCAACTTGCCAGGCAGGAGGAAGATTAACTTAGAAACCTATCTCGTGCATAGAATCGTACCTGGCACCGAATTATGCATCACGCTATAACAAATGAAAGGGATCAGCTATATATGATGAATGAAACAAGAGCATTTTTAGAATCTTTAGGGCTTCCGGGAGGAGACCTGTATAATCTGCCGGAATCAAATAAACGCTTTAATGACGGAGCGCAGTATCGCTTTGAGGTGCCCGGCATCCAGGGTCCGAAAGTCCTGGAAGCTCTGCTGGAAGCTATCGATACTTATGGAATTTCCCAGCACCGCATCACGCAAACTAAAGGCATCATGCTGCTGACAGATAACGAAATTATCGAAATGGTGCGTCTGACCAAAGAAGCCGAGGCTGAGCTGGTCCTATCTATCGGACCCAGAGCTACCACCGATACCAGCGCCTCAGTCAATACACCTGAAGGTGTTCGCATGGGTTATCGCCTACGCGGTCAGGAGCAGGTCGTACGTGCAGTTGAAGACGTTAAGAGAGCTATAGCTTTCGGTTGCCATTCCTTCCTTGTCTACGACGAAGGCAATCTCTGGCTTCTTAATGAGATGAAAAAAGCCGGCGAAATCCCTGCGAATTGCAGATTCAAAGTATCTGCCCACACAGGTCACGGGAACCCGTGCTCTGCAAGGCTCCTGGAGATGATCGGTGCAAGTTCCATCAATCCGGTCAGGGACATTCAACTGCAGATGCTGGCTGCCATGCGACAGGCCGTTGATATTCCGATCGACATCCATAC
>JAAYEX010000112.1 GCA_012728535.1 Clostridiaceae bacterium
CCTGTGTGCGATCGGGCAAGTGGAGTTAATGAGCGCTTACAGGGATATCTTTTGGGATTCATCGATCCATGTGGCTCAGCTCCTGATTACGAGAGAAGACATTCTGACCCCGAAGCGCCGGCTTTATATTCGAAATACCTTGTTTACCCTCTTAGACGAAGGCGTCGTTCCTATCGTTAATGAAAATGATAGTGTCAGCGTTGAAGAAATAGAAATAGGCGATAACGATAACCTAAGTGCCATGACCGCTGATCTCTGGAGTGCGGATTTGTTAATTCTATTGAGCGATGTTGACGGGCTCTATACAAAAGATCCTCACACAAACCCTGAGGCTGAACTAATAACTTGCGTGCAGGATATCGAAGCTTGCCGTGGCATGGCAGATATCTGCGGCAAAGGTGATTTGGGCACAGGCGGTATGGAGACAAAGCTGGAGGCAGCGGAATTGGCTAATCAAAATGGCATTCCCGTTATTCTGACCAACAGTAATACGGAAAACATTTTTTCCAAACTAATTAATGACGAGCTGCAGGCAACGGTCTTTTTGCCTCAAGACAAACTAATCAGGAGTAATATATGAAATGGGCTTTGATTGGTGTCGGTCATATCGGCACAGCTATTCTGGAAGGCTGGATCAAAACAGGATATAGGGCGGAAGATGTTTATATCAGTGTAAGCACACGGGAAAAAGAAGATAGTTTGCAGGAAAAATACGGGGTCTCAATCTTGCAGGAAGCAAGTCAGTTAGCTGACTGTGATTTAGTTTTATTTGCTGTAAAACCCCAGGATTTACCCCAGATAGCAGCAAACTATGCGCCTTACATATTAAGCACAACCCTGATTGTCTCAGTTGCAGCCGGGATTGATCTTTCTTCACTCAGACTGATGCTGGGAAAGACCGGACCTTCTTCAGACGAATACCCTATTTTGCGTGTGTTACCCAACTTACCATCCAAAGTAGGAGCCGGAGTAAGTGTCATGGTCGCTAACGAGCACGTCAGTCAGGAACAATTAGACCAGGCTAAAAGCATATTTCTTAATTTGGGTCTGGTTATGGAACTTCCTGAAGAAAACTTCGCCGCAGTGACAGCCCTTTCCGGCAGCGGTCCCGCTTTTGTAGCAGTCTTTATTGAAGCACTGGCAGACGCTGCAGTTTATGCAGGTCTTCATAGCGAAGCCGCCAACACACTCGCCGCGCAAACTCTTCTGGGTACGGCAAAGTTACTCCTGGAAAGCAAGACTCCGCCCGCCATCCTGAAAAATCAGGTTTGCACAGCTGCAGGAACCAGCATTTACGGGATCAGAGCTTTGGAAAAAAGTGGCTTCCGGGCCAGTGTCTTTGATGCTGTTATTGCTGCCAGCGAGCGGACTGAAGCATTAGCGGCTGAAGCGGCAGAAAATATAGTATAAGCAGCGGATTTTTTCATCTTGCAATAAGAGCCTTGTCGTTTTACATTTAAGTCATACTTATCTATAATTGAAAAGTTGATTTGGAGGCAGGCAAGATGAAGCACAAAGTAGACAATGCAATTATTATGGCGGCCGGCCTTTCCAGCCGCTTCACTGCACAGTCCGGAGGTATACCCAAGGGACTGGTAAGAGCAAAAGGGGAAGTTCTCCTTGAGCGTCAGATCCGTCAACTGCTGGAGGCGGAAATACCTGAAATATATCTAGTGTTGGGCCATAAGGCGGAAGACTTCCGTTATCTGAAAGATTTATTCCCCGTTAACTTTATCTATAATACGGATTATGTGGGACGCAATAATAATGGCAGCATTTATGCAGCGCGCAACATATTGCGTAACAGTTATATTTGTTCTGCCGATAACTATTTTGTGGAAAACCCCTTTGAGCATGAGTTAGAAGGCAGCTATTATGCGGCAGTGTATGCAGATGGTGAAACTGAGGAATGGTGTCTCGCCCTGGATGAGGACGACTACATTACCGGAGTGACCATAGGTGGCAGCAAGAGCTGGTATATGATGGGTCATGTTTACTGGGATGAAGACTTCAGCCGGCGATTCATGGCTATCCTGGAAGAGGAATACAATCTGGAAAAAACCCGCCCCCTGCATTGGGAAGCGATTTACATGGAGCATCTGGATACTCTGAAGATGAAGGCCCGCAAGTATCCTGCAGGCGTGATTTATGAGTTTGACACGGTAGACGATCTTTGTGCCTTTGACCCCGACTATCAGAAGCCGGAAAAATCGTCTGCTGAATAAACATGAAGTGAAGCTGGAAGTATACATATGTCTGAGATTGTGGAAACGGATTTAACTCTTATTAATGAATTAGCCGAAAAGGTTCTCGGTCTGACTGTGGATGCAAGCACTGTCAGAGCTGTCCATCGTTTAGGCGGTCTTACCAATCGTTCTTACCATCTCCTTTTTGCTGATGGCGAAGAACTGGTAGTGCGTATCCCGGGTGAGGGTACGGAAGCCATGATTGATCGCAAAAATGAGAAAGTCAGCACGGAACTGGCCTGTGAGCTGGGTATCGATGCTAAGTTAATCTACTTCGGAGATGACGGCAGCAAGATCAGCAAGTATATCCCCGATGCTGTAACCATGACGGCAAAACAGCTTCGTCAGCCTGAAGTGATCAGACAGATTGCTGAAGTATTGGCAAAAATCCATCACTGTGGCAGGGATACAGGAGTGCCCTTTAAGGGTTTCACCATGGCTGAACAATACGAAAGTATTATTGCGGACCTCAACGTCGCCCTTTTTGAAGATTACGAACAGGTTAAAACATCGGTTTCGCAGATTAAAGGCTGGCTGGATCAGACTATCAAACCATCACTCCAGCCTTGTCACAACGATCCCTTATGTGAAAACTGGGTCATGGGGAAGGATAAGCTCTACCTGGTTGACTGGGAGTACGCGGGCATGAACGACGGTATGTGGGATCTGGCTGCTGTGTCGATTGAAGCAGAATATGATGCCCAATGTGACCAACAGCTTTTGGCCGCTTATCTGGGAGAAGACAATCAACTTGAAGCCATGCACTTCCTGGCATCGAAAATCTTCGTCGATTATCTTTGGACCTTGTGGGCCAAAGCCCGGGTACCGTATGGCGGCCAGGCCATGGAGGACTGGGCTCAGGAACGTTATGCAAGACTGAAGAAGTTTCTGGCAGAATTTTCTGACCGCGCCGAAGACCTTAATATAAGTCTATGAATATAAGCAACAGCCCAATCTGCGTCCTTTACATAGATCCCGGCACAGGCAGCATGCTTTTTACAATTCTGATTGCCTTGCTGGGAACGACCTTCTATTCGCTGCGCCTGATTTTTTCCAAGTTGCGTTTCCGTTTGACCGCCGGTAAGGTAGGGCGGCAAGTCCGTGTACCGGATCTGGTAATTTTCTCAGACGACAAACGTTACTGGAACATCTTCGAACCGATCTGTGCGGAATTGAACCGACGGGGACAAGCTGTGACATATTTAACGGCTTCTGAGGATGACCCTGCACTGAGTGCGGATTATAAGCAGATGAAGGCCGAGTTTATCGGACAGGGAAATCAGGCTTATGCCAGGCTAAACAGGCTGGAGGCAAAAGTACTCCTTGCCACCACACCCGGCTTGGATGTTTACCAGTGGAAACGTTCACAGGGAGTAGAAACTTACGTGCATATTCCGCATGCTGCCAGCGAAGTCACTCTCTACCGCATGTTAGGTCTGGATTATTACGACGCTGTTTTACTTTCCGGTCTGTTTCAGCTGCAGGATATTCGCGCTCTTGAGGATTTGCGCAATTTACCGGCCAAGGATCTGCAGGTGGTCGGCATTCCCTACATGGATGAAATGAAAAAACGACTGCAGGAATCACCGGCCTTGCCTTCCCGGCCACGCACTATTTTGCTGGCGCCCTCCTGGGGTGAAAATGCTATCTTCAGTGTCTATGGCGGACAGATTATCGAACGCTTACTTGCTACGGGCTGGCAGATTATTGTGCGTCCTCATCCTCACTCTTTCCTGAATGAAAAAGAGATGATTGCTGATCTGATGAGTAAATATCCCGCTTCGGAACAGTTGGAATGGAACCGTGATTCCGACAATTTTGAAGTGTTACGGCGGGCTGATCTTTTAATTTCCGATTTTTCAGGTGTGATTTTTGATTTTGCGCTGGTCTATGATAAGCCGGTTCTGTATACAGAACCGGATCTTGACC
>JAAYEX010000113.1 GCA_012728535.1 Clostridiaceae bacterium
CAATGTTGACGGAATCGACTCTGTCCTACCTCGGCTTTGGTATCCCGCTGCCGACACCGACGTGGGGCAACCTGCTCAGTGGCGCGAATAACTCGATTGTCATCCAGCAATTCTGGTGGCGTTGGGTTTTCCCGGCTGCTATCTTCGGACTGTGTACGATCTGCATTAACTTAATCGGTGATGCGCTTCGTGACGCCATGGATCCGAAGCAGGCGGAACGCTAGGAGGGGAAAATGGCATTATTAGAAGTTAAAGATTTAAAAACTTATTTCAAGACTAAACACGGTATAGTTAAGGCTGTAAATGGGGTGTCGTATTCGGTTGAAGCCGGTAAGACACTAGGTATTGTCGGGGAATCAGGTTCGGGCAAAACAGTTTCTGCTATGAGCATTCTGCAACTCTTGGATGCGAACGGTTACATAGAAAGCGGCAGCATCCTTTTCGATGGACAGGAGTTGACGAAGTTTTCAATCAAGGAAATGTACAAGATCCGGGGTAATGATATTTCGGTCATTTTCCAGGAACCGATGACGAGCCTGAATCCGGTATTTACGATTGAACGCCAAGTCGCTGAGCCATTCATTATTCATCAGGGAATGTCGAAAAAAGAGGCAGGTAAACGCGTTATAGATATGTTGAACGACGTGCGCATACCTAACCCTGAAGCTATAGCGAAACAGTACCCGCACCAGTTGTCAGGAGGTATGCGTCAGCGTGTTATGATTGCGATGGCACTTGCATGTAAGCCGCGCATTCTTATCGCAGACGAACCTTCCACAGCCTTGGATGTGACTATTCAGGCGCAGATACTGAAGCTTATGAATGACCTTCAGTATGAGAAGGGTACATCAATCCTGTTCATCACACACGATCTCGGTGTTATCTGTCAGATGGCGGATGACGTTGCGGTTATGTACAGTGGCCAGGTTGTTGAGATGGCGCCTTCCACTACAATATTCGGAGATGCAAAGTACCAGCATCCTTACACAGAAGGCCTGATCGTTTCAATCCCGCGTCTCGATACGCCGGCTGATCAGCGACTGGAAGCTATTCCGGGTGCTGTACCGCACCCGCTCCGCTTGCCGGAGGGATGTAAATTTGCTCCTCGCTGCAAGTATTGTCAGCCCCGCTGCGTTGCAGAAGAACCGGATTTGTTCCAGGTCAGTGAAACACAGCAAATTCGTTGTTTTTATCCCGATAAGGAGGCGCGTCAAGATGGCAAATTCGAATGATAAAGTATTATTCAGGATTAGAAATCTGAAGCAGTATTATCCTGTCGGCAAAAATCTCTTTTGTAAGGCCAATGATGGCATCACCCTTGATATTTACGAGGGCGAAACGCTGGGTCTCGTAGGTGAGTCCGGCTGTGGTAAATCTACATTCGGCCGTACCATTCTGCAGCTCTATCGTCAAACGGACGGTCACACACTCTACTATGGAGAAACAGAGCATACAATGGCTCCTGTTTATGTAAAAAAGACAATCAAGCAGCTTGACAAATTACGTAAAAATTTCTACAAAAAGAGAAAACAGCGTGAGGAAGTAGAAGCTGAATACGCTAAGATTACTGAAGAAGGCAAGGAAAAGTTTGACAAGCTGGAACAGTTAAATCGCGCAAAAACAGCTGAAGAAGATGCACTCTTCTTTATGACCAAAGTCGTTGGAGGGTTGATTGTCCGTGAAGATTTAGCACCTGTCATTGATGCATACACAGAAG
>JAAYEX010000114.1 GCA_012728535.1 Clostridiaceae bacterium
AAACAGAAAAGAAACCGGTGATCGTTTCCTCTTACCCTGGATATACTCGCATATGTTTGGCGTCGGCAGGCAAAGTCGCGGCAACAGCATGCGAGCAGCGAAAGAGCTTAATCTGTTTTTCAATCAAAAAGAATTGCTTGAGATTGAGCAGGATGCCGGAGATATCTGGATAGAATTGATTGATAAGCACCTGCGGGATTCTGCACTGATGTATTTGAAAATCAGCAAGTCTGATCCAAATTTTGGCCGCAAATTCCTGGGGCTGATACGCATGACGGATGATGAGAAGGATAATAAAATCTATAAAGATGTCTACGATGGAATGATTACTTTGTTATTTGGCTTGCCGAATTTTCCTTATCGTGATCTGATGGTAAGAGCACTTGACGAGTCTTACCTGACTGTTTATCCAGAACAACAAGACGAGGTGGATCAGTGGCTTCGAACACTTCAAGATCCCTCCATGCGTGAGATATTTCGTCGCTAAGCATAATGTCTGTAAGAGCATGGACGTTGTGAATAACGGACTGAGATTCTATTGCTGACAAAAGCGGAGCCAGAGGCAGATGTAGTAGATTCATCACCTGAATAGTGCGTTTTATATTAGCGAGCGCGTTGCCAGCCTCAATGGAAGATATGGCGGACATTCCCAAGCCAAGGACAGAGGAGATCCGACCTTGAGTAAGACCAAGATCTTTTCGTCTGGCACGGATGATATGACTTAGCCACAAGGCAGTCATATCAATATTGTTGGGGTAGACTAAAGTCTCACCGGTATCAACTGAATCAAGGAGATCAAAACTCATCTTGCTACCATCCCGACTTGTTTTTATCTATCATATCATGAGCTTAATATAAACATTTCGAACTAGTCAAAATTCCACATATTTGAGAAAGTTGGTTTTATGTCTTTAAAAAGTTTCTATGGTAATGAGAATTATAGGCGGGCATATTTGGTCGCTGCAGCCCTCCCGGGTAAAGAGGACAGCATTGATCACTCTTTAGACGAGCTGGAAGATTTGGCAAATACATGTGGTTTTGATGTCGTTGCCAGAGTCACGCAAAACGTGAAAAGCATAAGCGGCAGCAGCTACATCGGCTCGGGAAAACTGGCTGAAATCAGTGAGATGGCAAAGAATGCGGATGTGGATCATTTGATTTTTAATGCTGAGTTGTCAGCAGCCCAGTTTCGCAATATAGCTAAGGAGACTTCGGCCGCTGTGCACGATCGAACCGGTGTTATCCTGGAAATTTTCTCTGATCATGCCCGTACAGACGAAGGAAAAATCCAGGTTGAACTGGCCCGTTTGCGCTATAGATTGACCAGGTTGGCCGGCAAAGGAACGGAGTTGTCACGTCTTGGCGGCGGTATCGGTACACGTGGTCCCGGTGAAACCAAGCTGGAACAGGACAGGCGTGTAATTCAGAGGCGTATGGGGCAACTGAAAAAAGAACTGGATCAGCTTGAGTTGAGGCGCAAGCACCAGCGGAGTTCGCGCCAACGTAAAGATGCCTTGGTCGCTGCAGTTGTCGGCTACACCAATGCCGGCAAATCTACACTTATGAACAAGCTGTGCGGGACGGATATACCTGCAGAAAACCGGCTCTTTATGACGCTTGATCCAACAGCACGTAAACTGGAATTGCGTGATGGTATCAGTTATGTCCTGATCGATACAGTAGGTTTTATCCGTGAAATGCCTAAGCACCTGAAGCAGGCTTTTAAAGCTACCTTGGAAGAAGTAGTAGAAGCGGACCTGATCTTACATTTAACTGATGTGTCGGACAGGGAAGTGGCAATGCACCGGCAGGTTGTGGACGAGCAGTTGTCAGAGCTGGGGGCAGGTGCTATTGATACATTTTACATAGCAAATAAAATCGATTGTAAATCTGAAACAGCTTACCATGACCTTATGATGTCGTTACGACGTGATAAGCAAGAGCATATTTATGAAATATCTGCTTTGACCGGAGAAGGTTTACCTGAATTGATTGAAGCGATGGCTCTTTATGCCGAAGGTAGAATGCTCTCTTTCCTAGCGGAGATTCCTTATAGCTCGTCCGAGTTGGAAGCTTATGTTCGCGAATTCGGAGTAGTAGACAAGATTGAATACGAGAGTGACCATATCAGGATTGATGGCAAATTGCAGAAAAGCAGAATGGGTCCAATAGCTGCTTATGTGAAGGACTAGGGGAGGCGGTTTGCCTTCAGATTGGCCAGTTCGGGATCCTTCTCAGCCAGAGCTATAGCCTCTTTCGCATGCAGCCAGTCACTGACTGCAGCCATGATTTCATCTTTGGTCGCATAATCTCCGGCGTAGATGGGTTCGCCGAATTCTATTGTCAGAGGTTTTCGTTTCAACCGCCGCAAATGTATGGGATAGGGTACCGGCATGTATCTGGAAAAAATCTCATATGCTCCGTTTATATAAGCAGGAATAATCGGAATACCGGTCTTTTGAGCCAGATAGGCAGCTCCATTCATCATTTCACCGATTTTGCCGTCATGAGTCCGGGTTCCCTCGGGATGAATCATGACAATATCACCTGCTTCCAGCACTTTCTTGGCTGCTATCAGACCGCGGATGGGATTGCCATTACGATCAACCAGAATGGCCCTGCCTACCCGCAGCATGACTTTGCCGATAAGTCCGTAGTCATCCTCCAAATCCGCCCCGGCCATGCAGGAAAAAGTAGCGAAGTGTTTGCGGGGGACTCCGCCCATTAACCACAAACCGTCGAAAAAAGACTGGTGGTTGGCTGCGACAATATAATTACTATCTGCCGGCAGATTCTCCAGGCCCTTGTATCGCAAGCGAACGAGTATTTTGGTGAAAAACATGGCCAGATGATAAATTACCTTTCCCATCAGATTTCTTTCATACATAGTTATCTGCTTGGGGGCATCTTTTGTTTCCGATACAGCTTTTTTATCTACATATTTCACTATTATTTCTCCGACCAATAAAGAAGTCGCGCAACAACTGAGCGCACTCTTCCCGCAATATTCCACCTGCCACTTCAACTTTATGGTTTGATGGCAAATCAAAAACGTTAGACACGGAACCCGCCATTCCTGATTTCGGATCATAGGCACCGAAAAAGAGACGTTTAATGCGTGCCTGCAAGATTGCTCCCGAGCACATCAGGCAGGGTTCCAAAGTTACGTACAAGTCTGCATCACAGAGACGCCAGGACTCAATTTTTTGGCAGGCGGTCTCAATAGCAAGAAGTTCAGCGTGACCGGTGGCCACTTGGGAATTCTCCCGATTATTTTTGCCCTCTGCCAAAATCACTCCATCATGAACTATAACACAGCCGACCGGAACTTCACCGGCAGCGGCAGCTTCACGTGCAAGCTCGATTGCCCGCTGCATAAAGATATGTGAAGGATTTTCTGTGCTCATAAATTGACTCCGAAAAAACAATCAACTGACATATTCTCAAACAAGATGTCAAAGTTTACTGCAATGTTTCTGATAGAATGTGTTTCTGATATAATACACCAAGGATTAATAAATGCTTAGATATTGATGAGAGGAAAATAAATGGCCATAAAAGATGCACGCTGTGTAAACTGCGGCTCACTGATACAAGTTGATAATAAGGAAGACAAGTCACATTGCATGTTTTGCAATTGCGTATTCGAGACCGGCGAAGGAATGCGCGCACTGGAACATCCGGAGGACTTCGAATTTCCGAATGAAGAACAACCCGAATACGACGGACCGCTTGGACAACACAATAGAGCCAGAGCTATATCACCGGCACCTGCACAGGTACCTGCCCCACAACAACGCAAGAAGGAAAAACCTTTCGAGCCCAAAGTTAAGGAACTGCCTGCTCTTAAAATCCCTTCACGAATGAAGATGGTCATGATTGTTGTAACAGTGGTGTTACTAGGTGTACTGGCCGCTATCTTACTGCCGACTATTGCTGCACGCAACAGTCGCCACGAGACAATATCGACCAGATTTTTGCAGGAACTTGCTGACAAAAATATCGATGAAGAAAAGGTAAATATTCAAAATTTGAAAAGCGACTACGTGGTGGTGATTCTAGATGAAAAACCCACTGAAGAAGAAGCAGTTAGCATTTTCAACAAGTATTGCGCAATTCGTGCGGATGTTATGAATCTTGATCAGAATTCTTTCGAAGATACGCACTCAGCGGTGACCATGAGAATTGCAACAACTAATGGCGGTATCGAAATAGTTGAACCGGCAAGCGAAAGCGCCATCGGAAAAGATGCTTTGCGGGTCCTGCCCTAAGAATATTGCATTTTCAAGCTTATGTTTTAAGTTTATTCACAAATGCTTAGCAGCTTGTACATTCATGCTGTGTATAATGCAATTAGTAATTAGGGTTAGTTATCCTTTTTTCATACTTTTCTCCTCCATTTGAGCGAGCAGATCCGGGAGTGGTGCCTCGGATCTGTTTTAGTTTGGAGAAATGTCGGTTTCAAGCCGACTCACAGGGGCCGGCCACGCCGGCTCTTTCTTGTGTCTAGTTCTATTGATTTGATAAGTATTTATTGTATTTAGTAATTATTAAATGCTGATTTGTGATAGAATTATAGAATAACTGTTAGTTTAATCCTGACCAATTAATTCAGATTCTCTTTAACTTGCGTTAGCTGATTTAACGCCAACACAGTAGTCTTTACCAGAGAAGATCCGTTAGAAACGGGTCGAGAATAAGGCAGATCCGCCGGGAGGTAGAAGAGTGGATAAATGCAAACGATGTGGTGCTGATTTACCGGAGAATGCAAAATTTTGCACCAGCTGCGGAGAAAAAACCGAAACTGACATCCTAAATGCAAGTGCACAGAATGTGCCTCATACGCAAAACATACAGGGGAGTCCTTATCCGCCATATGCAGGAGCCATGCCTAACGGTCCTGCACCTGTATATGCTGCACAACAGCCTCCTCCAAAGAAGAAGCGCTGGTGGATTCCTGTTGTGATCATTGTAGTAGTGCTGGCGATACTCGCGGGCGTCTGGCTCGTTTTCGGCAACAGCATAAAGATGCTCTTCCTATCGGACAATCAGAAATGGCAGAAGGCTGAGAAGGCTGCCGGTCTGATTCCTGAAGATTCTTTACTCTACGAAATTAAAGCTGCATCAGGTGATATCCTTAACAAGTCCAAGGTCGGCTATGAGACAGATATCAGTTTCGATATTAAAGCGGATGCTTTGCCCGACGATGTAGCAGGAATACTTACAACATTGTCCGGTGTGCGCTTGAATGTGCTGACAAAAACTGATCTTAATGAGACTGAACCGCATTTTTATACAAAGATTGCATTGGCTAAGCGCGGTGAATCATCTGAGGCGCTCAGCGCAGAAATTTATGACGCGGGAGATTATCTGCTTTTCGCTCTTCCTGAGATCTTGTCCAAGCCTCTTGCAGTCAATAAAGACTTTTTAAGTGAATCCCTGGATGATTCCAGTGGCCTTTCCATCACGATTGATGACACTTTCAATTCGATGGGTGAGATGCGTAGTAGCCTGGGAACTTTCTTTGATGAGGATCTGGATCAGATCGTTGAAGAAATTAAAGAAGTTTTCATCAAGTATGCGGACGAAGCTGAACTCGTCAAGGGAGAAGAACTTACTGTCGGCAGCGTCAGCCAGAAGCTCGACTATTACACGGTGACAGTCTCTGCTGAAAAGACCCCCGCCATGATGAAAGAGATTTTGTTGCTTCTGCGAGATAATAAAGCTGTTAATGCACTGATTTCAGAGCTGAGCGCTATGGGCATCTCGCCCGATGACACATTTGATCCCACCCAGGAATATGCCGATGCAATTAATGAGGCCATTTCTGATCTCGAAGACTATCCGGAAGATTTTAAAATTGAGATCCAGCGCAAACTATATGTGGACAAGAAAAATAAGGCGCAGGGCGGTGAGTTCATCCTAAAGAATCTGGAGCTGGACGAAACCATAATTCTTACCTCACTCCATGTTATTGATGGCGGCAAGCATGCTCAGAAGTTGAAACTGGCCGACCCCTATGGAAGAACGGTTGAGTATTTGAGTGAATACACTCTGTCAAATAAGCTTTATACCGGTTCCTACACCATTACAAGCTCAGAAGTAGGCTACGGTATGGCGTTAGATTTGAGCGGGTCATTTAGCGATTTTGGCCTGAAAAAGGTTGACAATGTGCTCTATCCGGTGGGATCGCTGAGCCTTACTTATGAGGACCCCAGTGGCTACACCGATCCTATATCTCTTAAGTACGAGGGTAAGGTTGAAGGCGGCAAACTGACCGCGAGCCTGAGTATTGATATCGATGCAGATGGTTCACCTATTACCCTTGCCTTAAACTTCAGCCTGAGATCACTGCCGGATTCTGAGCTTAAATTCAAAAATGAAATGCCGGCTGATTATATTGATTTATCTGACGAAGATGCTTTGATGGGACTTATGATGGATGAATCGATCATGACGAATCTAATGTCCGCCCTGGAGGATTTGGGTATTGATCTGAATTCTCTGATGGGATTTGATGACTTTGATGATGACTTTTAGCTTAAAGGTGCGCGGGCTCAGCAAAGCCTGGTCCGCGCACAAAATTCTGGAAGATATTTCCTTTGAGCAACCACAAGGCAGTATCTGCGGTATAGCCGGAGAGAACGGCGCCGGTAAAAGCACTTTGCTGAAAATCCTGGCTTCGGTCTTAGCACGGGACAGCGGTGATGTGTTTATTGAGGGTGACAGTTTTCGTGTGTCCCTGGATGATCTGAATGTCTGGCGGCAGCTGATAGCTTATGTACCCCAGGAATTGGCACTGGATGACCGTCTCACTGTAAGAGAAACATTATCATTTTGGACGGCTGCACGAGGGATGTCAGTCAGAGATCGAAAAGAGCAGATCAAGATGTCAGAGGCAGATCCTCTGATATCGGATTTTTTGGAAAAACCGATTAGGGAATGCTCCGGCGGCATGGCGCGACGTGTCAGTCTGATTGTCGGCCTCCTGGGGGATCCGCAGTTGATCCTGCTCGATGAACCTTTTGCCGGGGCAGATGATTACAGTCGGGAGTTGATGTTTGAGAGGCTGAATTTATTACGTTCCGGCGGCAAGGCGATCTTGGTAGCCGCACATGAAGGAGAGATTCTGAAGAGTTTGAGTGATCGGATTTTACACCTTCATGAAGGAAAAGTGAGAGATAATCTCCTTAACGACAAATAGGCGGAGTTCAAGTGAAGA